>JADFUZ010000027.1 GCA_015222295.1 Chloroflexota bacterium
CTGAAAGCAAGTCAGCTACCTTCACAATCCACACCCGGCTGTCTTCCACTATGGAGTATGGGTAGCTCTCTCTTGCGTCGGCATAGTCTACCTTGTAGGCGGCCATCTCTAACTCTATGGCTGCTTGCCCTTCGTAGTCTATCTCACCCCTTATGCCGATGAGAGCTGACACGGCGTCAAACAGCCGTCCCATGCTGGAGGTGAGTGGTGAGTTGACCCCCCTCTCGATTTGGCGCTTGACGATTTCCAGTTCCACGCTGCTGACGTCTTTCATGAAGGGCAGTCCTGGTTTCAGGGCCTCTTCCCCCAACAAGGTGAGAACATAGGCGACGGCAATCCGGTAGGGCCTTCTTACCGCGGCATCTCCTCCAGGCAAGGGCAGGTACTCGAGATGTGCTGCTCTGCGAAAACTGTGGTAGTCTGCCACCAGGAATTCCCCTCCCCAGATGCGGTCATCGCTGCCCAGGCCGGTGCCGTCAAAGACGACGCCGATGACCGGGGACTGGAGCCCGTTGTCTACCATGCAGCTAGCGGCGTGAGCGTGGTGGTGCTGCACAGGAATGACATCGATGCCGGACTTGCCCATCTCCTGGGCATACCTGGTGGCTAGATAGTCAGGGTGGAGATCGTGGGCCACTGCCTCAGGCCTGATCCGGAATAGCTTCTCGTAGAGAGAGACGGTATCGGCGAAGTGCTCCACAGTCTCCATGTTCTCCATGTCACCAATGTGCTGAGAGAGAAAGGCATGGCTGTCCCGTGTCAGGCAGAAGGTGTTCTTCGTTTCTGCGCCGCACGCGAGTACCTGCCTGGACTCAAATCCGAGATGAATGGGGTGGGGCGCATAGCTACGAGCTCGTCTGATTAGCTGGGTCGTTCCTCGCTCCACCATGGCCACGCTGTCATCGTATCGAGAATAGATATCACGGTTGTGGATGAGAAAGTAGTCGGCTAGTTCGGAAAGCCTCCTCAACGCTTCGTCGTTGTCTCTAGCGATTGGCTCCTCACTGAGGTTTCCGCTGGTCATCACCAGTGGCAATCGGGTATCGCGGAGCAAGCCATGATGCAGCGGGGTATAGGGGAGCATCACCCCCAGGTAGGCCAAGTTGGGAGCCACCTCTCGACACACGGATGAGTCATCCTTCCATTTCATGAGTACGATGGGGCTTTGCGGCGATGCGAGCAGTTTCTCCTCCTCCGGTGAGACGTAGCAGTGCTTTCTCACTTCCTCGATATCGGTCATCATTAGGGCAAATGGCTTGGAGGAGCGCCGTTTTCTCCTGCGGAGGGTTGTTACTGCTGTCTCGCTGCTAGCATCACAGGCCAGCAGGAAGCCTCCCAGGCCCTTAACGGCGACAATCTTCCCTGCTCTTAGGAATCCGGCTGCGCTTGCGGTGGGATCCGAGCAGGGCAGTGCAATGCCCTGGCTATCGACCACCTCAAGTTGAGGGCCGCACCTAGGGCAAGCGTTTGGCTGGGCATGGAAGCGGCGGTCCAGAGGGTTGTCGTATTCTGCCTGACATTGGGGGCACATGGAGAAGTGGCGCATGGTAGTCTTGGGACGGTCGTAGGGCATATCCTCAATTATGGTGAAGCGAGGGCCGCAGTTGGTGCAGTTGGTAAATGGGTAGCGATGGCGCCGGTCGCTGGGGTCCAGCAACTCGCTCAGACAGGCCTGGCAAGTGGCGATATCGGGGGAGATGAGTTGATACTCTCCCTTAACCGCAAGGCTGCCACGAATCTCGAAATTCCCATAGCCTGCCGGGGGATGGTAAGTGATGCCCACGTGTTCGATATGAGCCAGAGGGGGGCTGCTTACCTTGAGCTGTGAACAGAACTGCTCAATGGCCTGTCTGTTTCCCTCGACTTCAATCTTCACGTCTTCGGACGTGTTGCGCACCCATCCTTTCAGATCGAGGTCATGGGCCAGCCGGTAGACGAAGGGCCTGAAGCCAACTCCTTGAACGACACCGCGAACGCTAATACGAGCTAGCTGAAGTGCTCCCGCTCTTGTCATCGCCTCATGAGGTTTGCCCCCGAGCTTAGCCAGGAAGAACCTATCTTCCTGAGCTGCGCCGTCCCGCGTGATGCTGTCGCAAACGGCCCGCTGTGGCTCTTGAGATCTTCACTTCATTATTTTCTGATGACTCTTGTGGCTGCTGAGCTCTCTTTCCAACCAGGCACACCAGTCCTTTATGCCCGCGCCTGTCTTGCAGGAAACCTGGAAGAACTTGGCTCTTGGGTTCAGGCCCAGGACTGCCTTTTGAAAAGAAGGAATATCAAAATCAACGTAGGGCAGGAAATCAAGCTTATTTATCACTACGACACTGGCGTCGGAGAATATAATGGGGTACTTGGTGGGTTTGTCGTCGCCTTCGGGCAGGCTGGAGACCACTACTCTCATGTGTTCGCCGAGAGCGAATTCCGAGGGGCAAATCAGGTTGCCCACGTTCTCAATCAGAAGCAAATCCATCTGCTCCAGAGGCAGTCGTTTGAGGGCATGGGCGACCATGTTTGCAATCAGGGCGCAACTCTCTGATGCGTCTCGGGTAGTCACCTGGACAACGGCCGTCACCTCGTTCTGGACCCTTTCGGAATCCAGCGTTGAGGCGACGTCGCCTTCGATGACTCCTATCCTGAGCCTGTCCTTGAGCTCGGCCGCCGTTCGCAGAATGAGGCTTGTCTTGCCGGCGCCGGGAGCTGACATAATATTGAGAGCAAAGACCCCGTTGGCCTCCAGTAGCTCGCGGTTTTGCGCTGCTATGGAATCGTTGGCCTCCAGGATATTCTGTACCACTTCTATTTTCTTCATTTTCATTCCACCTCTATGCTCTTGACGTAGAGTTCCCGCCCCCCTTCTATTTCCACGCTTTCGCTCTGGCAGCTGGGACAGGTCCACACGGTGTCCTGGGGATGGAACACAGTGGAGCAGTCTCGGCAGCGAATCTGGGCTGGTGGTGACTCGAAATGGAGGGTCGCACCCTCGGCCGGGCTCCCCTTGCTGAGGAATTCAAAGTAGAATTGAATGCAATCGGGAACAAAGCCTGATAGCTCACCGGCAACCAGGCTGATCTTGGTGACTCTGTTTGCTTCGGCCTCTTTGGCTTTGTCCAGGACGATGTTGATAATGCTTTCGGTTATCCCAAACTCGTGCATACGAACCCGCGAGGCCACTATCCTACTGTGTCTTGCCGCCACTATCAACTGTCTGGCCACGATACTCAGCTACTATTGAGCCCAGCACTCCATTGACCAGTCGTGGCGAGGAGTCGCTGCCAAAGGACTTGGCCAACTCCACAGCCTCGTTTATGGCTACCTTGGTGGGTGTCTTGGTATCAAGTAGAATCTCGAAAATGGCCAGCCGGAGGATGTTGCTATCGACGGCCGACATCTGCTCGACCGGGAAGGCCGGGGCAAAGCGTTCAATGACGGAGTCAAGCTTGGATTTGTTATGCAGGACCCCGTCTATGAGCTCGCGGCTGAAGTCGCGTGCTTCCTGGGGCAGTGATTTCTCAGTTGCCAACCGAACCAGAACTTCCTCGGCACTGTGTCGTGTGAAAGCAAGCTCGAAGAGTGTCTGAAGAGCGGCGGCTCGTGCCTTTCGTCTGAAACCCATAGTCAGCTGTAGTTAGCCAGGTTACCTAGCTCGCTGATACTCTCAAAGTCGGATACATTGAAGGTCTGCAGTCCCGGGTCAATTCGTCTGACCAGACTGCTGAGGACTCTTCCAGGCCCAATCTCGTAGAAGACACTGACTCCATTCTGCGCCATGTACTCAATTGAAGGTTGCCACTGGATGCAATGGCGAAGCTGGCTTACGAGTTCCTGTCTTATGGAGTCCACGTTGGTTAGTGGGCGGGCGGTGACGTTGGCTACTACGGGAATTTGCGGTGGGTGGAAAGTCACGTTTGAGATAACTTCACTGAATTCATCTATGATTGGCTCCATGAGCGAGGAGTGGAAGGCACCACTGACCTTTAGTGGAATAAGGCGGCGGGCGCCTTTCGTCTTGGCCAAGCTGCCGGCCTCATACAGAGCGTCAACGGCGCCACTAATCACGATTTGCCCCGGGCAGTTCATGTTGGAGACCTCGGTTCCGCTCATCTGACACACTGTCTCAACGGCGGCCCTCTCCAGTCCTATTATGGCTAGCATGCTTCCTTGCTTCTTCTCCCCAGCCTCATACATCAATCGTCCCCTTTCCCGGACCAGGCTCACGGCGTCACTCAAGCTGAGCGCATTGGCTGCCACTAGAGCGCTGTACTCCCCCAGACTGTGGCCGGCGAAAAAGCAAGCGGGAGGAAGCGTCCTATCGCTACTCTGGTGGACTGCTCGAAGGCAAGCAATGCTGGTTACCAGAATCGCTGGCTGGACATTGTCTGTTCTCGTCAGTTCTGCCTCAGGCCCTTCAAAACAGAGGTGAGACAGAGGAAATCCCAGACTGGCGTCCGCTTCGTCAAAGGTCTCTCTGGCTGATGGATACCTGTCGTACAGATCGAGGCCCATGCCAACACTCTGGGACCCCTGTCCTGGAAACAAGTAGGCTGTTCGGGACGCGTCAGACATTATGGCCCTTTCTTCTTGGGTGCCTTGACGTCGATGACCTTCCTCTCATTGTAGCTCCCACATACCGGGCACACATGGTGAGGCAACTTAGGACTGTGGCACTGGGGGCAGGAGTCTAGAGCAGGGACATGGGCTTTAATGTGGCTGCGTCTTTTCCCTTGACGGGCTTTCGCGTATTTCCTCTTGGGCAGAGCCATGGGAAGCTACCTCCTTACCTACTGCAATCTGGTTTACATAACGGTTTCATGGGCAAACTCAACAGAGCATATTGTCGTATTGTCTCTCCCAGGTCAAGCGTACCATCGCTGCTAATGATAGCGCTGGCTGCTTCTTCGGGCGATTGTGCCGCGTAGGACGTGGGAAGGCATTCCTCTTCTATGGTGAACGCCAGTGGATAAAGAAAGGCGGTGAGGCAACGACTACATACGAGTTCCACCTGGAGGGTCAACTGACTTTGAACTAGAATCCCCTGACTCGTGCGTGTCAGGATCACTTCTCCTTGCATCAAATCCTCGTGTTGCACATCCACTATTTCGTCTATGCGGTAGCTGCGCTTGGAGCCAACGGCGTCCTTGAGCAGTTGAGCCACATCCACGCGGCCCGCAAAGGGTCTTTCTTTGAGTTCGTCGACTTTCATGGCTAATGTGAGGGCAAGCCCTGGGGATTCAATTGAGTAGCGGACATGTAAGTATAGTACCTGTTCGCAAGGATTTCAAGGTGAGAAAGGCAGCGTTTGGAGGCAAGCCCAAAGGGAAGGTCCAAGTGCGTGGCCAGGAGCTGATGTCGGGCAGACTCGGGATCGTGGCAGCCTGAGGAAGGCCCCGAAGCGTAGAAGGCACAGTGCTGTATCACCCGGTTCCCTGGAGGTGGCAATAGACCGACTCAGTCCGAAAGAGGCAGAAGATGCTATAATACCCTTGCTGAAAGCCAGAGGCGCTGTTGTTACCGGACTTGAGCGCAGTACTGGTATCGACATCGGGAGGTTCGTGATTTCGTTATGAAGGTCATTTTCTTGCAAGACGTTTCTGACAAGGCGAAAGCTGGAGAGGTAAAAGAGGTAGCCAGAGGCTATGCCAAGAATTTCCTTTTGCCACAGAAGCTGGCGACACCGGTCACGCCAACGGTCATGAAGCAAGTGGAGTTGAGGCTCCGGCGGGAGAGGGAACAGGAGAGCCTCGACCAAGCGAAGTTCGTTGAATTGGCGGGTCTTGTTGAGGGGAGGGAGCTCTACTTCGAGGCCCGTGTGGGTACCGGCGATCGGCTGTTTGGCTCGGTTACCGCTGCTGACATAGCCGAGGAACTCGGCCAGATTGTGGGCTCGGCAATTGACAAGAGGAAGATAGCTATTGATAAGCCTCTTCGGGAGGTGGGCAGCCACGAGGTTATTGTCAAGCTGGCTAGGGGACTGGAACCACGCGTGAGGGTGGTCATTGAGGCGAGGAATAGTTAGACATGGCGCAGGAGAAATCAGCTCCACACGATGTTGAAGCTGAAGAGGCAGTGATCGGGTCTCTGCTTATTGACCCCGAGGCCATAGCGAAGGTGGGAGTGGAGCTCAAGGGGGAGGATTTCTTCGACGAAACGAATCAAGCCATCTACGAAGCCTGTCTGTCGCTCTACCAGCGCAGCGAAGTAATAAACCAGATTACGGTAGCTCATGAACTGATGCGCCAGGGCAAGCTGGAGCAAGTCGGTGGGGCTGCCTATCTAAGCCACTTGATATCTATTGTGCCCACGTCGCTCCACGTCGAATACTATGGTCAGATAGTGTCTAGAATGGCGGTGATGCGGCGTTTGATTGCCGCTGGGGGACAGATTGCGGCTGTTGGTTATGAGGCGGGACCGGACATCGAAGCCAGCCTGAGCAAGGCCGAAGATTACCTCTTCAAAGTGCGGATGAGGCAGACTTCCCGGGACTTCGTGCCAATCCGCGATGTCCTGGGTCAGTACTTTGAGGAAGCGGGGCAGCCTGCTGCGCCAGGCGAAGGGCAGCTAGCGTATGTGCTGACCGGATTCGCGGGACTGGACGACCTGCTGGGAGGTCTACAAAGGTCTGACCTGGTGATTCTGGCCGCCAGACCCAGTCTGGGCAAGACCAGCCTGGCTTTGAACATTGCCAGGAACGCCGCTGTTCAGCAGGGTGCCTGTGTGGCTCTGTTCAGCCTGGAGATGTCGCGGGAATCGGTGGTGCAACGTCTTCTGGCCGGAGAATCAGGAGTGGATTTCGGGCGTGTGCGGTGGGCAAGCTTCAGTGAAGATGACGAGGTGAGGATCGTGAAAGCCAGTGGTGTGTTGGCTGAGGCCCCGATCTACATTGATGATTCGCCGCAGATACGGACGATGGACATAAGAAGCAAAGCGCGGCGACTTGATCTTGAGCGGAGAATTGACCTGGTGATCCTCGACTACCTGCAACTGATAACCGGCAGCGGCAAGAACGAAACCCGCGTCCAGGAACTCAGCTACATAACACGTTCTCTGAAAATGCTGGCCAGGGAGCTGAACGTGCCCTTGTTGGCGGTGTCTCAGCTTAGCCGAGCTGTGGAGCAGCGGCCATCTCACATTCCCCAGCTTGCCGACCTGCGCGAAAGCGGCACCATCGAGCAGGACGCGGATGTGGTTCTTTTTATTCACAGGGAGGATGTGTACTCCAAGCCCGAAGAGTGGAACAGGGAGCATGACATAGAGAGGGAGCCCTATCCGCGTGGTATTGCCGATATTTTCGTGTCCAAGCATCGCAACGGCCCTCTGGGGCAGTTCAAGCTGCGGTTTGTGAACAGGCTGGTCAAGTTCGAGAATCTGGCGATGGAGACCATGGCCGTACCGCAGGAGACCTGAGATGCAAGGCCGGCGTTATCCTTCGGTGGCAGCGGGAACTGAGTCCGTCGCTGTGCCCGACTCATTCTTCAGCCAGGCTATGCCGCAACTGAGTGACGTAGCAGAGCTCAAGGTAATAGTTTGTATCCTGTACCTGTTGAACTGTAGGCGAGACGACCCGCCGTTTGTCACTCACGGTGAGCTTTTGTCAGGGAAGGCTTCAATGCTTGAGATTGATGGGATCGCACTTCGGCGCGCTCTGGACCGGGCCGTAAGGCACGGAGCGATTCTGCGCTCCACGCTCAAAGTCGATGGTGGTTGGGAGGAGCTGTACTTTGCCAACACAGAATCGGGCAGGGAAGCCCTGGATAAGGTCGGGAGTGGCGAACTCTCGCGCTGGAAAGAGAGAGGAGCCCGGAAGTCGAGTCCGGCAAACGTTTTTGCTCTTTATGAGCAGAACATAGGGATAATTACGCCGATGATAGCTGAAGAGCTGAAGGAAGCTGAAAAGCTGTATGCGCCGGACTGGATCGAGGAAGCTTTCAAGGAAGCGGTCATCATGAACAAGCGCAATTGGAAATACGTTAGCCGCATTCTCGAACGCTGGGCCAGGGAGGGCAAGGACAGTGGAGAGAATAGACCGGGTGCTAAAGCGCGTAGCC
>JADFUZ010000028.1 GCA_015222295.1 Chloroflexota bacterium
GAGAGAAAGCCACCCGGAGCATAGCCGCCGACCTGCTCAGGGCCGCCTGGCCGGTACTGCTACTCGTGCTGCTGGTCTCGCTCGGGGTGGACGCCGTGATAGCCTTCCCCGTTGCACTGGGACTTTGCGCCTTACAGCAGAGAGCCAGATGGCCGGAAATGAAACAGGCGCTCAAGTTCGGACTGGCCCCAAAGATCTTGCTCCTGCTCTATGCCGTGATGCTGTACAAGGCAACGATAGAAATTTCGGGCGCCGCGTACACGCTCCTTGCCGTCATGGAGACCATAAGGATGCCGACACTGGCTATTCTGGTGGTGCTGCCCCTCCTGATAGGATTTGCCACCGGGCTCAGCCTGCCGTTTGTCGGCATTTCCTTTCCGCTACTGCTCCCTTTCATGACCTCCGGCTCAGAGGTCAGTAGCTACGCCATTCTCCTGGCCTACGCCAGCGGTGCGGTGGGATATCTTCTTTCGCCGCTGCACCTCTGCCTGATACTCACTACGGAGTACTTCAAGGCCCCACTGGGAATGGTGTACAGGTACCTCCTGCCTCCGCTCGTGGCGCTGGGAGCGATCATAGTAGCGGTCTATTGCATTGGGGTTTGAGAACCAGCGAACCAGAGCGCTAGCACCCCGGCAAGGTCGCACCAGCGCTGGTAGTCGCGCACTCAGTTGCGCTTTCCTGGCCTAGAGCCAGGCGTGGGACTCCCGGTCAATCTTCTTGGTCGAGCCCTCGAACGGGATACCACCCAGCTTCTTCACTATGTTCTTGGAGTGCTCCATGTTGTGGTCACGGTAGATGGCCACCTTCTCAATTACGGGCGAGCCTCCACCGTGCAGGTAATCGATCAGCTTGTGACCGCCCCAGGCGGACGCCATCATATCCTGGAATAGACGGAAGGCCCGGTGCTGGTGCTCGGCCGGGATGTCAGGGTTGCGCATGATGTACTTGTGCAGATAAGGACCGGTCTTCTCGTCGTAGAAGTCCTCCTCCGGCGGCAGGGTAGCCACCAGCCCGCCAGCAATGGCCGCCAGTGACTCGAACTCCTTGTATATGGCCTCTCCCGCCAGCATGCGCCCGGCGTTGCAGTAGTTCGTATCGGGAATGTAGGTGCCGGAGTCAGCCTTTGTAGCATTCACCCCCGCGGCGATGCCGGCCGCATAGATGAGGTCCACCACCTGAATCATATCCGCCAGCTTGTGCCGTACGTGCTGGGCCCGCGCAATACCGTTGTATTCCGCTGCCAGCGCCGTAGCGCCGGTGAATATCTCGGACACCGCGGCCTTGCAGCCAGTGTAGCTGTGGCGATGGAACAGGGCAAACAACAGCGCCAGCTTGCCGGCAAGCTCGGTCTCACCGCAGAGGAAAACACGCTCCCATGGGATAAAGACATGGTCAAACACGGTAATCGAATGGCCGATGCCATAAGTGTTGAACGGGGCAGTGAGCTTCTTGCGCTTGTTCGGAGAGTAGGCGGCATTGATGAGGGTGACCCCTTCCCAGTCTGACGGCACAGCGAAGGCCACAGCCCAGTCTGGCTCCTCGGCAGTCATGTTACGCGTAGGGATGGCCACAATCTCGTCGACGTATGTGGAGCACGAGTTGTGCGCCTTGGCCCCGTTTACGATGATTCCGTCAGCCTTCTTCTCCACCACACGGAGGTAGAGGTCAGGGTCTTTCTGCTCGTGTGGTCTCCACGGACGGTTGCCCTTGGCATCCGTCTGGGCGCAGTTAAGGGAGAGGTCTTCCTTCTGGACCCTTTTCATGAAGTTAATGAAATTCTCGTTGTACTTGCTGCCGTACTTCCGGTCAGCTTCGTAGGCGACGACTGACACTCCGTTGAGGGCGTCAATACCCATACAGCGCTGAATGCAGCCACCCACCTCCTGGCAGTAGAGGCGGGTCATCTTTTGCTTGTTGAGCAGGTCGTCCACGCTGCGGTGAATCTGGGTGAAACGGTTGATCTTCTCCCCGGTCAGGTGCGAAGTGGCCACGGCCACCCCTTCCAACTCGGGGTCGAAGGCGAAGTCGTAGGTTGCCGCCATGACATTGACACCACCCACGAGCCTGGGGTCAAAGCGGTCCGTGAGCTTGCCGCCCATATACACGTTGGGCTTGAGTCTGGCAATCCGTTCCCTGTATTGATCACCTGTAATCATTTCTCCTATCCTCCCTCCTGTATCGCTTTGCTCGCTGCCGGCAGGCCCGGCAGCGGAGCATCCATTCTACATCAAACACCAACGCCCGCATAGTTGAAATCCGTGGCAAGATGCGGCGCTGGGCTCCTTGGTGCAGAGACCATCTTCACACAGGCTGATGGTACCCGCCTTCAGGCTTGCCTGGTGTCCTTGACAGCACAGGAGTCGAGGGCTAACATACGCAATTGATGCGCCAGAGGCCCTGTGCTTCCGGTACCCAAATCACATTTCCAAGGAGGTAGTTCATGTTCTACGAGGTAAGTGTCCCCGAGCCAGGTGCGAAGAAGATTGCAGCCCTGGTGACCCTGAACCCGGCGGAATCCAGGCGGCTCCTGGCCAAGGGAGTGGTGGCCCTACCCGAGGTGCAGAATGCCTGGAAGAACGGTACCATCATTATCGCCAGGGGCATCACCAGCGCTTACATCAGCGAAGAGCTATTTGGCATATCGGTGGAGCCCAAAGCGGGACAGACTGCAGGCATGGTAGTCAACGGGATGACCAACGCTAACTCGGGCATACCGCCTTGCACATGGCATGTCGTAAGGAAGGGCAAACCGGTAGAGAATGCGGACTCGAATGTCGAGATACTGGACTTCGGCCCCGACGATGTGTTCATCAAGGGGGCCAGCGCCGTTGACCGCGACGGCAATGCCGGAATCATGGCTTCCTCATTGAAGGGCGGCACGTGGGGCATGTTCACGCCCATAGTGACACCCCGGAATTCGCATCTCATAATAGCCGTGGGCATGGAGAAGATGGTCCCCTCGGTTATGGAGGCCTGCAACCACAGCGGCGTGTACCACTTCAAGTACAGCACGGGAATCCCGGCAAAGCTTTGCCCCGCCATCACCGGCAAGGTGGTCACCGAGATACAGGCTCTGGCTGTGCTTGCGGGCGTCAGGGCTTTTCACATCTGCTCCGGGGGCGTAGGCGGCTCTGAAGGGGCAGTGGTGTTGACCCTGGAGGGCGACGAGGCCCACGTGAACAAGGCTTTTGAGCTGGTGAAGTCGGTAAAGGGCGAGCCACCGGTGACAGTGCCCGACACTTTTTATGTGAGCTCACCGGCCGACTACAACTACGACGCGCGGGCCCAACTGGCTACGCTCGGGGGCGTCTGAACAGATAGCTGCCGCTGTCAGTTGGGCGCCTGTCCCCTCGTGGGAAGGAGGCAATAACAATGCAAGGAAAGACACCGACATACGATGAAGCGCTGTCGCTGTTCAAAGAATTCAACCAGAGCGAGAGCCTGCTGAAACATGCCTACTCCGTCGAGGGAGTGATGCGCTACATGGCCCGACAGGCGGGCGAGGACGAGGAGAAATGGGGCATTGTCGGGCTGGTCCACGACCTGGACTACGAACGCTTCCCCGACCAGCACTGCAAGAAATCACGGGAGATACTGGAGGAGCGGGGCTGGCCGGAGGAATACATCCGGGCGGTCGTCTCTCATGGCTGGGGGCTCGTTAGCGACGTTGAACCGCAAAGCAACATGGAGAAGACGCTGTACGCGGTCGACGAACTGACCGGCCTCATCACAGCGGCGGCGCTGGTTCGACCATCGAAGAGTGTATCCGACATGGAAGCCAAGTCGGTGATGAAGAAATGGAAGGACAAGTCGTTTGCCGCCGGTGTTAACCGCTCGGTGATCGAAAAGGGCGCTGAGATGCTTGGCGTCGAGATGAGGACCCTGGTAGCCGATGCCATCATGGGAATGCGTGAGGTAGCCGACAAGATCGGCCTTTAGAGAAGTCTATATCTTCAGGCCCACGCTGTAGCCCTCGGCGACGGC
>JADFUZ010000029.1 GCA_015222295.1 Chloroflexota bacterium
GGCAGCGGTATCGGGGCCTCTATCAACGAGATTCTGGAAGCCCTCTCAGTCGTCACAGGACAGGACCTGGACGTGCGCTATACAGAGGCGCGGCAGTTTGACGTGCCAGTCAATGTTCTGGACATCTCGCTGGCTGAGGAATGTCTGGGATGGTCACCGGCTACCGATCTGCTCGGTGGCCTGTCGCGCACCTGGACATGGATCAAAGAGGTGTTCACAGACGGTTCAACGGAAGCAGCGAAGTGAGGAAGGACGCTATTATGTCCAAGATGCTTGAGAAGAGTGTTGGACGATTGACAATGTCGTTTGAGCGCAACACTAGCAGTCGGCCAATTGACAGAGAAGAAGAGATTCCCATACTTGATCTGAGAGGGTTGCCATGACAGGACAAGATGGACAATCATACTCCAACCAAGCAATAGCACCAAGGAGCCGTGCTTGGCCAACGAGCACTATCATAATAGCAATATGCCTGCTGGCCCTGGGAGTACGAGTGGTTTACTCGGCCTTCTTCACAATAACTGACGCACACGATCAATGGGACCACATTGCAGCGAACCTAGAAGCTGGTCAAGGTTACGTATCCTCTTGGCCAAAGACTTATATTGCTCCTTCTATTCTCAATCTTCCCGATTACGACTTCCCATTGTACCCGACCGCGTCGCACGTGCCAGTTCCAGTTATCTACTTCGCTCTGATGTACCGCCTGTTCGGAGTCAGTGACCACTCCCTGGTTGTGGGACAGTGGATACTCGACGTGCTTACCTGCGCGTTGCTGTTTTTCATTGTGCTCGAGATTTTCGATGATAGACGTGTCGCGGTGCTGACGTCCACGGCATGGGCCTTCTATGTTCCGGAATTATTGGTGTCTAACTCCCGTTACAGTGAGCCTATGACGGCCATTCTACTGGCTTGTCTGGTGTACGTACTGCTGGTTGCACTCCGCATGCGCTCGATGTGGCGATTCGGACTGGCAGGAGCGATATGGGGCCTGGCCGTGCTCAGTCGCCCTAGCATTGTGGCATTACCTTTGTTTCTTTTCCCTGTCTTGGTTGTGCTCCTTCGTCGCCAACTCCGCCTTGTTATACTAGCATGCGTGGCCATTACAGTGGTGGGTGGCCTGATCATTTCGCCGTGGGTGTACCGAAATTTCAGAGTCTTTGATACTTTCATACCCACTAGTACGCTAGGTGGGCTTAACCTCTTCCGAGACCATTACCTGATTGATCGAGATGACTATCTAAGTTTCCGAGGTACATATGTGGTTGCTGAAGCCGCCAAGGAGATGTTTGATCGGCGCTTCGGATCAGTTGCTGTTGTGGAGACGGCAGACAATACACAACCACTGATTGACCGTACCTATCGAGAGGAAGCGCTCGCCAAGATCCAGCAGTACCCGGGTCGCTATGTGATCCTGTCGCTGGTCCGTGTACTTCGACTGTGGTTTAACGTAGGCTACGGATCTCCTCCATCCTGGAGAAGCTACCTTATCTTGATTGGTCACTTCATCTTGTTGGGACTGAACGCTAAGGCGCTTGTATCCTATCGGGGAACTTGGGTGCCAAAGATGATGCCAGTGTTTGCGATGATCGTTCAGTTTACATTGATCTACATGGCCATAGTGGGCGAATTCCGGTATTCCATACCCTATACTCCCTACTTGATGATGGTTGGCTCCTACACACTTGTTTGCATCTTCGAAGAGCATCGTTCCGCGATCATTGACGGGGCGTTGGCTCGCCTTATGACCAAGATCAGACAAGATATGGCTGAAGTTAACCAGCTTGGGATGACCACTATTACCAGCAAAAGTGAACATCTCCCGCGAAAACACACCAAAGCGCAGAGCCTCGACTTTCCAGCCCTGTTCCTGGCCTGGTCACCGCCTAGCCATACGCGACGCAGTGAGTTGATGGCCCGCAAGTTGGACATCCCCCTGCGGCGGATTCACGTGCTGAAAAAAAAGCGCTATTTGGCGCCACTGCGTTATGCCATTCAGGGTCCCTTGACCCTGATCACCCTGTTCCGTGAGCGACCGATGGTCGTGTTTGTCCAGAATCCACCCATCTTTGCGCCGCTGTTTGCCTGGATCTACTGTGCACTCACCGGAGCCGGCCTGATTATTGACTCCCACACTGACGCGTTACGATGTCCTCCTCTGTGGCGATGGTCGTTGCCGCTTCATCGCTTTCTGTCGCGCCGGGCTCTGAACACGATCGTGACCAATGAGCACCTGAGCCAGGTCGTTGCAGGGTGGGGAGCGAAGAGTCAGATCATCATTGATGTGCCCAGTCAGTTGCCCGCAGGCAAGACTTACCCAGTAGAGCATCCGTTCAACGTGGCCATGGTGAGTTCATTTGCCCCGGATGAACCCTTAGACGAAGTGGTTCAGGCGGCCAAGAGCCTGCCCGACGTGGGCTTTTACGTCACCGGCGATCCAGCGTGGAGCAGTAAGCGACTGCCCGCCGCCCTGCCCCGAAATTTGCACCTGACCGGTCTTCTGCCCGACAACGAGTACTACGGCCTACTGCGCTCGGTGCACGCTGTAATGGCTCTGACCACAGAAAATCACACCATGCAGCGCGGCGCGTGCGAGGCAGTCTGGCTGGGCCAACCGATCATCACCTCTCATTGGCCACTGTTGCGCCAGGCTTTCCATAAAGGCACCATCCACGTGGACAATACCGTCGAGGGGATCAAAGCCGGCGTGTTGCGAATGCGTACTGGGCATCTACAACTGGCCAAGGAGATATCACTCCTGCAAGAAGAGCGACGCCAGCAGTGGGAAGAAATCGCAACGCGGCTAGAGGCAGTGATCCTGCAAGCATCGGGCGGCCAGCGATCCAAGTAAAGAATTATCGAGATGGACCACCTTGCCTACCTCATTCGAGCCAAAGGACGCAGACAGCTATGAAGGCGGCGGTCACAGCCAGAAAGGAGCCTCCTGCTTCAATGAAAACTCTGGTCGTATTGGGTGATGGGGGTCACTCAACTGAGATGCTCAGGCTTCTCGAACTACTTGGGCCAAATTATGAATACAGTTATATGATGTCTACAACTGATTCTATCTCCCAGGGGAGGATCACCTGGAAAGGACCTGTATACCGGGTGCCTGTGCCCTTTGGCAAGTATACTCCCGATCATAACCCGATTCGTGCGATAGGCCCCGCTCTGAGACAATTGGCCGTTTTGCTTCGAGTACGCCCCAGGGCGATTTTGAGTACAGGTGCTAGCATCGCTGTGCCAATTTCAGTGTTTGGTAGACTGATGGGAGTAAGAGTGATTCACATCGAAACGGGTTCTCGCGTGTACACCATGTCTGCCACAGGCAAGCTGATGTATCGTATCGCCCATCTGTTCTTTGTCCAATGGGAGCCGTTACAAAAAGACTATCCCAAGGCTATCTATGCTGGGAGGTTGTTATGATTCTGGTGGCTGTAGGCACGACTGACTTTGATGCACTTATCCAGGCCATGGACAACTTGAGTCTGAGTTTATCTGAAGAAGTCATTATGCAAATTGGCATGAGCAAGTATGTACCGGAGCATTGTGAATACTTCCGGTTTGTCCCCTCTCTCGCTCCTTGCTACGAGCGCGCTTCACTGGTCGTTTCTCACGGTGGTCTGGGTATCGCTACAGAAGCGCTGGAACGCGGACTGCCGCTGGTCGCCGTAGAAGATCGCAACCAACCAGACCGGCATCAACGTGAGATCCTCAGTGTGTGGGAGCGCGAAGAACACTTGATATGGTGTAAAGATCTCAAAGAACTACCACAGGCGATGGAACAGGCTATGACCCAACTCAGACCTTACACGGCTCCAGAATGTTGGATTCACACCATTATAGCTGAATTTCTGGACAGTCTGGAGTAGCACCTGCCCGCGCATTGGCGCAGTTTGCTGATATACAGCCGTTGGTGAAGTAGCAGGGCTTTTTCAAAACTAGGGGAAAAGTGGCGGTTTGCACCATATCTGGGGGGAGCCTTGGCTTAACTGCGGTTTTCGGGATCCAATCTCTTACTCTGAAAACGCCTTGGGTGCGACCTATTCAAACCTGATAGGAGTGGGACTGTGAAACATAGGCAGGTCCCTGTTCTGATAACATGGGACGTTGATCCTGACCTTTGGGCAGCCTATGATCTCAGGCACCGGGCTCTTTCAATGGCCATGGATCTTTGCGAAGAGTTTGACATCCGGTCCACGTTCTTCATCACCGCCAGGTGTGTCCAAGAGTACCCCGATGACCTGCAACGGATGAAAGCCCAGGGCCACGAAGTCGGCTGCCACGGCCTGACACACACTGACGAGGAAGAGTATGATCGAATGCCAGAAGCAATGCAGCGGTCGTATATTGAGGAAGCGACCAGTAGACTGGGAGCTGTGACAGGCAGACCTGTTCGGGCCTTCCGCAGCCCTCGGGTCAAGATCTCCGCCATTACATTGCGAATACTGGCGGAACGCGGTTACCTGGTAGATAGCACCGTCTGTTCACAACGGCTTGACCTCGTCAGTTCAAATCTCATTAATAAAGGCTGGCTCCTGGCGCCACGGCGGCCGTACCACCCACACCACACCAATCCCTTCAAACGGGGGGATCTACCCATTTGGGAGGTGCCGGTCTCGGCGTTGGCTATTCCCTTTATCTCCGGTTCGTTGAACGTCTTTGGTTTGCGCTTCATGAAAACCCTATTTAGATTGCTGTATGCCGAGTCCAGATATACGGGCAAGCCAATTGTCTACCTGGCACATCCTCTTGAATTCACTCGTTCAGGAAACCGGAGACTACACTTCACTCGCAAGGAATTCTCTCCTACCCACATCCGAACTCACGGATTTATTATACGAAAGGCCCTATACGGAATGAACGGGGCGACCTGGTTCAATGCTACACGAGAGTTGTTTGCCTATATGTCCTCCTTTCCTGGTATTGGGTTCACGACAAGCAGCGAGTATATCAATTATCTTGAGAACCGCGCTGGAACTAGCGATGATGCGTCTAATCAAGCCCTTGATAGTAGCCTTTGAGGGCAAAGGTCTGGCCAGCCTGTTCAAGCGCGTTTGGACTATTGGACAGCGATATGGCCTAACTACGGCCAAGATGGATCGCTCCCTGGCGCAGTTATCGCGGATACTGCGACAGTTTGGTTGCCGGGCGACACTGCCTATCACAGCCGTCGCCTTGGCTCGTAACAGTGACATCATCCGAAGACATCAGGCTCAGGGTATAGAGTTCGCGGTTCACGGGTATCGCCACGTAGACTATTCGCAACTGTCCCTGGAAGAACAATGCGCACACCTTCGCGAAGCTGGTCGAGTTTTTCGGGATCATGGTATCCGCTTTGACGGTTTCCGCTGTCCATATCTGCGTTGGAACGAACACACTCTGACGGCGTTAAGTCAAAATGGTTTCAGTTACGACGGTAGCGTGAGCCTGGTCTGGGACGTCGAGAAGGAACATGTCACGGACAGTTATGAGCAGGTACTTAGATTCTACGGTGCGCAACCCGCAGCAGATTATCTGGCTTTGCCCTATCTGGATACTGCAAGAAGCCTCGTGTGCATTCCCTACTGTCTTCCCGACGACGAAGCGCTGGTGGAGCGACTGCGATGGCGTTCACCGGTCGAGATGAACC
>JADFUZ010000030.1 GCA_015222295.1 Chloroflexota bacterium
CAGTAGTCTCGTATCCCCGCCAGAAGTGGTCAGCGCCTTCAACCGTAATGTACTCCCTGGGCTTGGGAAGGTCGTGGCAGAATCTGGTGAACTGGCTGATGGGCGTGAAACTGTCTCTGCTTCCAGAGATAAGGAACTTCGGCTTGAGAGAGCCCCTGAGGAACTCAAAGTCGAACATGGACAATGGAGGCGAGATCGCCGCCAGAGCCTTGATTCGAGCCTCCTTGACGCCAACCGGGAGAGCAGAGCCTGCACCGGCTGAGTAGCCGGCAAGCCCGATCGCCGTGGAATTCACTTCCTCCGCTGCGCTCACGAAAGAAATGGCTGCGTCAACATCTTCTGGCTCACCCGCTCCCTGGCTGAATTCCCCTTCGCTTCTACCCACTCCGCGGGAGTTGAACCTGAATGAGATGAGCGATGCTCGGCTGAGTGCATCGCAGACCTCAACAACTACACTGTTGTCCATGCTGCCACCGTACGCAGAATGAGGATGGCAGACTATCACTGCGGGCAAAGGCTTCCTAGCTTGAGGTACGGTCAACACTCCTTCGAGACGTACTCCGCTGGAGCGAAACATCACGCGTGTCGCTTTCATAGCCTGTGATGCCCGGTGCACCGAGTTCGGTAGTATAGGGTCGAGGCATAGGCGCGTCAAACCGGAGTCCCGCAACCCTGCCATGCTATAATGCGGAACATGGTGCCCCGCGTGAACTGGATGCGTCACACCGCTGTGGGGATAGGTTGTGTCTTTGAGCCCTGTTTCTGACCTTTGCCATAGGGAGGGGACTCGGTGGGGACTTGGGAGTCATTCCAGGCCCCAGGGATTGCGTGCTGCTGCTTGGTCCTGTCTCACTGATTGCGGCTACCGCTGTGGCCTGGAAGCACGAGCGCCTTGACGGTTGGTGGTTAGTTGCCGGAGGCGTGAGCACTGCGGTGCTGTTCATGGTTGACTTGGCAGATAGGCCGATGGAGTTTCTGTGGATACTCCTGGTGTGCCCCTTGCCGATGTTGGTGGCAGGGGTGTTGTGGCTGTGTCACGCAGCAAAGCTAGCCCTGGCTCTTCCCCGGAATCTCCCAGTATTCCGGAGTTGAAGTCTCTACGTACCGCGTGTGTGGTGTTCAAGCTCTGAGTTAAGGAAAGCGTGATAAATGAAATTCAGGTGAAATCAATCCTGAACAGGCATAAGAAGAGGGATAGCTGGTTTCTGGACGACTATTCCGTAAACCCCTACGGGGGCTGCTCCTTCAACTGTGCATACTGCTACATCAAGGGAAGCAAGTATGGAGAGAATGTGGCAAGGGCTCTATCCGTCAAGACGAATGCACCTGAGCTTCTTGACAAACAGCTTTCGAGAAGAGCCAGGAAAGGCGAGTACGGGATTATTGCCCTGGCGTCTGCCACGGAGCCCTACTTGCCTGTCGAGGAAAAGACAGGGATGACCAGGAGATTGCTCGAGATCATCCTCGAGTATCGATTCCCGGTGCACGTTGGCACAAAGTCACGCTTGGTCTTGAGGGATCTGGACGTACTGAAGGAGATTGACGAGAGGGCGATCTTGCCAGACGACTTGAAGCCAAAGCTGAAGCACGTTGCATAGAGAGTGAGTTGAGAAAAGTCAGGGAAAAGGTGGAGACATGTTGCTGTTTGTTGAGCCAAACCGCTTCCGCAATGTCCGATGGGAGAATTGAAGTTATAATAGCGCTCAGGAGAGGATGATCTGGGCCAGCAGACCGAAACAATGAATAAGGAGGTAATCGTATGACCAAGCACATTGGAATAGTCGCATGCAGCGCGGAGGGCGCCGCTCTTTGCTACCGCACAATCTGCACGGAAGGACCGAACTTGCTGGGAAGACATGCCCATCCTGAAGTCACCATGCACACTCCCTCCCTCAGCGAGTACGTTCAATACATTGAGGCAGGCGATTGGGGAGGAGTGGCTCGTCTAATGCTATCTTCGGTATCCAAAGTGGCGGAAGTGGGAGCTGATTTCGCCATATGTCCCGACAATACCATTCACCAGGCGTTTGAGCTTGTCGTCGAGAAATCGCCAATCCCGTGGCTTCATATTGCCGAAGAAGTCGCTGCCGAGGCAAAACGGCAGAACTACAAATGCCTCGGGGTTCTGGGCAGTCGCTTCTTGATGGAGGGGCCAGTCTATTCCAGCAGGCTCGCGGCTGTTGGCATTGAGCATAAGATCCCTGAAGTGAAGGATCGGGATCGCATGAATCAGATTATCTTCGATGAGCTGATTTACAGCCGGTTTTCCGTAGAGGCCCGTTCCTATTTCAGCAAGGCAATTGGCGAACTGGCGAAGCAGGGCTGTGATGCCGTTGTCCTTGGCTGTACAGAGATACCTCTGCTGATAGCACCTGAAGATTCACCCTTGCCGACACTTGACTCGACGAGGCTTCTGGCGAGGGCTGCTCTGAGGAGAGCAATCGAGACGTTATGAGAGGAGGGAGTGATGGCGAGCGAGAAGAGACTTGAGCCGGAGTCCGCTGCTCTTTACCGGATCAACATATGGTTCTACAGCTTGACAGATCGGTTCTGGAACCCGCAACGGCGTGTGGAGAAGATCCCACTAAGGGCAGGGATGGCAGTGGTGGACTATGGATGCGGCCCGGGCCGATATGCGCTGCCCATGGCCAGGTTAGTTGGGCCGGAGGGTAAGGTGTTTGCCGTGGATATCCAGCCACTGGCGATAAGCACAGTAAGAGAGAAAGCGGCGCGTGAGTCCTTAACGAACGTAGAAGCGATGCTGGTCGATTCCTATGCCACCGGCATCCAAGGTTCGAGCATTGACCTGGTTCTGCTGGTTGACACCCTTCACCAGATAGGGGACTGCGGCGCCCTGTTGCGGGAGATTCATCGGATACTCAGGCGAGATGGCGTACTTTTCATGGATCCGGGGCATATGAAGATGCCCAGAGCAGAAGAAATAGTGGAAGGCACAGGCCTTTTTTCCATAGCAGAACGTCGGGGTCACGATATGCTGGTTGTCCCGAAAGCTGAGCTGTGAGTGGCAACTTCGCTCGACCGGGCTTGGTGCCTTCAGTACGCTTTCCCAGCATTGCCTTGCGCAAACCATTGTATGCGCAGGACGCGGCGTGCCACGTTCCATTGGGTTCCTGAAGTACAGGCCCCGGCTCCGTGGTATCGGCTTTTCGGTGGACTGGAGGACGATGTGACATCGATATTCAAGACACCATCGACGGCGAGTACGACGAGGATCTGCAGGGTGGGCGCAAGAGGCCAAGGTCACGAGTATCCCGTTGATAGTGGAATTCGGCACGGAGGTCAACGGCGACTGGTTTCACTTTCGTTGTGTGTCCCCGGGAGCCGGCCTGCTCCAGTTGCCGTGTGATATACTGGAGCGGGAATAGCCAGAGCGGTTGGGGCGGAGCAAGTCGTGTCGAGAATAGCGATCCTCAGTGATGCGCACCTCTTGATTCAAGCTGAACGCTTCAGGGATGAGAACTACAGGTCGCCGCGTGGGGAGATTTCGCTTGAGAATTTCAATCGGGTTATCAGTCAGGTCATAGCGGAACAGCCCGAGGCGGTTATCCTTGCTGGCGATATGTTCGATGAAAGGGAGAAGGGTGGAGAGTGGGTGGCGGATTCGGAGGCGGCCAAATACTGGCCCGAGATTCGCAATGAGCTGGAGCGATTGATCGCGCACACGACATACGGGGTGTATGCCCTGAGAGGAAATCACGATTCCGGCTCCGTGTTAAAAGAGCTTGAAGACCACTTGGGGGACGGCTTTCATTTTGTACGAGATGAGGAGAGGGACATCGGCGACCACCGCGTGTACTTCCTGGAAACCCGCTACCGTCAGGGCAGCTATCGGATTCCTGTGGAGCAGCTTCCTGGGGAAGGGGAGATACTCATCATGCACGAGACCCTGCCGTGGGGAGGGATACCCGGGTTAGAGGAGGAGCTATTCCAGGAGCTGAGCCGGAGATTCTGTCTGCTGTTCGATGGTCATATGCATCATTTCGCACGAAGTCCGCTCGACATACCGAATTTCTACGCTCTGCCGGCTCTGATCCCCTCGCGAGAGCTGAAGAACGCTTTCACGGTCAAGTACGAATGGCCCGGTGATTTGGACAACCCCGAAGCGAAGGACTCGCCTTTTGGCTACGTGATACTGGACGGGAACGATATCTCATTCCAGAGATATGCGCCGATACAGAGCATAGTCAAGGTGGAAATCAAAGGAAACAGCCCTGCCGAGGTTGTCACTGGAGTGAACGAAGTGTATTCGGCGCTGATGAAGAGAGAGGACAGGGACAAGCTGTGGGTATGGATCTCAGCCCGGGGAGTCATGTTCCGGGGTACTGTCACAAAGGAAACGAACAAGTATCCCGAGATAAATACTCTGGATGACATAGACATCCAGCCCAGAAAAGAGGATAGGAAATCGGTCGAACTGAGAGGGTTGGACAAGGTGATCACTCTGTCTGAACTGGAGGCCAAGGCGTTGGCTTCTCTGGCCTGGCGGGACAGGGATCTGGCAGAGAGCCTGTTCGATGAGATATTCACCGCGGAGAATCTGTCCAGGAGGGCAGACAGCAACCTGCAGAGGTTTCTATTTCAGAAGCTGCTTGAATTGGCTGCTCCTCACTACGGTGTGTCACCAGAGCGTCTGAATAGCTTTCTGCTGAGAGTCGACCCGCTCTGGAAGAGGAGATAGAAAGAATGAAGCTGGAACGGGTTGCTTTCGAGAACGTCATGGAACTGGAAGGCTCGATAACGTTCCCGGAAGGCAAGTCAGTTGTGATCTACGGCGAGAATAAGGCCGGGAAGTCCAACATAATCCACGCTCTCAGGTACGCTTTCCTCAGCAAGGTAGTCAAGCCGAGGAAAGCCTCGGGCTATGATGAACTGAAGCTCGTGACGGCAAAGGAGATAGCTCCGGCTGAGGGTGAGGGGAAGATATCCGTTGAGTTCGAGCACGGGGGGAGGGAGTTCAAGATCCAGAGAGACATCGACCGGTATAAGGATAGTAACAAGATACTGAGGAAAGAGGCCGATGGGTTTCGGGAACTCGATTTTGCCAAGACTGTGGATAAGGAACTCAAGGCAGGATTGCTCGACGCGCTGTTTGCCCCGGACAGCGCCATGGGATTCAAGCACCTTAACGAGAAGAATATCGATGCCGTTATTCGGGAACTGTTCAAAGAGATCGGGAATGCCAAGGTGCTGAGTGAGAACTTCAAGCAGCGTGTGCAGAGGCTCAAGGAAGAGGGCGCAGCCAGAGTCAGCAACATAGAAAGGGACTATGACTCCTTCGTAGGTCGCCTGAGGGAAGAGCTCAGGGACGTGCCGCTTGACTTGAGCGATCTTGAGAAATACGAGTCCGGCAAGACGGCCGAGAAGATAAGCACTATAGCCAATCAACTGAGAGCGTATGTTGATAGCCTGGAGAAAGGCGAACTCAAAGAGTGGATGGGCGAGATGAAGAAGCGGGCCCAGGACGCCGAGGAGATTGACGAGTTACTTGGCAAGGACCAGGAACTCAGAGCCTGTTTCAAAGTCGCAGAGGAAGTCGTGCAGGATAGGGAGTGCCTGAATTCGCTTGTGGCCGCGCTGAGGGAAGCAAAGCTGGGTGGGCCTATGCCCGGAGTGCCAGGCAAGTTCCATGATGGTGAACTGGATAAACGCGCCCGAATCATCTACCAGAACCTCGAGGAGGCGCTCAATCGCTATTCCAATGCCCTGGCTCTGGCTCAAGAGGAAAACATCGACTTCAAGGCTGATAATCCAGCTCGGATCAAGAGCGACAAGGAGAAGGTGCTAGGCTTATTGTCCAGACAGGTACTCACCGGGGATGCTCAGAGGGTCAGGGTCGATCTGGTGAGACTCAGTTCCGAGAGTGGCGAAGTGTCTGTGCACGGGCTGGTCCCGTTGAAGCTCATGGATGAGGACCCTGCCTTCACCAAGCTGAGCCCGGAGCCTATTCCCGAGGCGTCTGAAGAGCAAAAAAGGGAATATGCCCAAGCTCTGAGGAGAAAGATAGGGAATTTGGATCTGATATGTGAGGGTAAAGGCCGGGCGGAGAGCTTCTTCAGCAGCGAGTTCATCCGTGAGCTCTCTCACATCAGTGAATATGGTGCCGCCCTGATGGAAAGAGAGAAGAGCGAGAAAGAGAAGATCTCAAGAGCGGTTGCGCAGATACAAAGCAAGCTCCTACTGTTCACCCAGCAGCGCGTAGAGATGCCCAGGTTGGAATGTGAAGGGGATATTGAACCGTTCCTGCTGGGCGTGAGGCAAATAGTGTCCGCCAGGAAATCGGAGTACGAGCTTGCCCTTGTGAGCAAGGCGAAGAGTCTCGGCATACAAGCAGGCGAATTCAGCACTCAAGAGATAGGCAGCCTGCTGTCGCGGGTGGCCGATATGGAAAAGGGCGTACCACTCCGTAAGGCTATCTGGACGGAGCTAACCACGCAGAGAAGAATTGAGTGGGAAAGGAATGATCTCGAACATATTGATCTAACCTGCGTACCGGCGGTGGTAGATGGGATTGACAGGGCTCTTGATGCTGTGCTGGACAACGCTTTCGATGAGCAGGAAGTAATAGCAGGAATACGAGAGATCATAGTCGACATAAACAGTAAGCTTATGGATGAAGGGCTAATAAACTCCTGCATCGAGGTGGGTGAGGGTAGCCTGCAGCTTAGCAAGACCATGTACAAAGACAGAGAAATAACCCATCCCTGTGGGGCAGAGAGGTCTTTCTTCAGCTTGGCAGCGCTCACCGCACTGGCTCGATATTTCGGATTGCCTGTTATCATAGACGAAGCTGCGAACAACCTTGACAGGGACCACCTCCGACATTTCGTTTCCCTGATAAGGGAATTCGCCGCCAGTTACGATGTCCAGTACATACTCTCGATAAAGCAAACCGACGACTTCCCCCTTGACGGCTGGGTTCGGGAGTTCGCCGATGACCTGCAGATATACCAGGTAGCTTACGATGGTCACAAGAAATACATCAGGCCCATTGACCTGTATGCCTAGACAGAGTAGCGCTTTGGCAGGTTGTGACAGTGTGGAGGGGAAACAGACCAGAAGCCAACAACTGTCCCTGGAATACGCCTGGCAGCGCTAGAAAACGCCTTCGGTGTGGTCGTGTCGCGTCATCGGGTAGCTCTCATAAGGGCGAAGACCGTCCTGCCCTCGTCGGAGCCGACCCAGACCAAGGCCCCATGCTGTTCGTCGTTCTTGCTGTAGTAGGCCCAAGTCGCGTCCTGGACTTCCATCCACATCATCTCCTGCCAGCCATTCTTGGGCATTTCCATCCTGTAGAACATGGACACCATAGCCACGGTGTCAACATCTGCCATTTGGTAATAGCGCCATTCTACCTTTGACCAGTCGCCTTCCGCCGGGGGTATTGCCCAGCCTCCTTTCTGAATCTGCTTGGCGGCAGCGTAGATAGGTATGTCGTCCCAGGTGAGTCCAGCTGCCGACGCAGTCGAGGCTCCTTCGTCTGGGGGACTTGCCTCTTCGTCAGCGGGCGGCGGTGCTGTTTCGTCTCTTCCCTGACCACCGCAGGCGAGCAGGCCAGCACAGACGAGTAGCATGCCCAACGCGAGCACCAATACTATCGCTCTTCTCATTATGCCTTCTCCTTTGCTCTCAGGTTGCCACCTTTGCCCAGGGGCTGTGGGCATGTATCACTACACTTTCGGGCGGGTTGTTCAACGTTCTGGGCACGGGTACTATTTTGCCAAGTCGTTGGTCGTGGAATCGCTCGGTATCGCAGGAGGGTATCATGGAGAAGAGGCTATATCGAAGCCAGAGTGACAGGATGATATGGGGAGTCTGCGGTGGTCTGGCACAGTACTTCAACATAGACCCCACCATCGTCAGGGTCATAGCGGTGTTGTCAATATTTGCCAACGGGCTAGGTATTCTGGCCTATATGATCCTGGCAATCGTCGTGCCCTTGGAAAGCTCAAGGGCTACCGAACCGAAGGACGTGGTCAAGGAGAATGTGGAGGAGATAAAGGAGACTGCCAGTGGGTTAGGCCAAGAGCTGCGTACCGCTCTTGCCAAGGAAGGAGATGCAGCAGAAGGGGCGGCCAAGGCTCACGGCCGCAGCCGCAATGTCCTTGGCATAGTCCTCGTTGTCGCGGGTATCTTTTTCCTCCTATCCAGCTTCGATCTCTTCTGGTGGTTTCGCTGGAGCTATCTCTGGCCGCTTGTTCTTGTGGTCATCGGGTTGCTCATCATAGTAGGTAGCAGGAGAAAATAACTGTGTCTGGCGAAGAAGGCCACGGAGAACGTTATGCCCCTATGTGGGGCATCCTCCTGCTGTTTCTGGGGCTGGTATTCCTTCTCCAGACATTGGATGTCCTCCCCTGGACTCTCTGGAGAACCCTGTGGCGCTTCTGGCCAGTGTTGCTGGTTGGTGTCGGGCTCAGTATCCTGCTCAGGTGCCATAGCGTCTGGCTGGTGAGCGCGGCCATTCTGTCATTGCTTTTCGCCTGTCTTGGTATAGCCCTCTGGCAACATGGATCGTCTTCACCGGGGGGAGAATTCACCAAGGCATATTCCGAGCCCGTAGGCAGTCTGGAAGAGGTCCTAGTCGAGATAGACTTCACTGAAGGAGGCCTGACCGTGAGTAGTCTTCCACCCGTTTCGTTCAATCTGGTGGAGGCGGGTTGTGAGTTGGGAGGCGGTGACAAAGGAAGGAATGAAAGTGGATTTCCACCGCGAAGGTAGCGGAGGCGAGCTTCACTTGAGCAGGGAGCAATCCAGGTGGTCACTGTTGAGCAAGGGCGAGAATGAATGGCAGGTCAGGTTGAGCAGGAATATACCTATCGAGCTAGCGGTCAAATCCACGGGGAGCGACGTGGAGCTTGACCTGGGTGAGCTTCAAGTGACTGATCTCACTATGGACGTGTTTTGTGGTAGCTACAGGATTGAGCTGCCCTCTTTGGCTGGCACTGTCCGTGTCCATATCGAGGCTGAGGTCTCGAACCTGGAAATAGCTATTCCCCATGGGGTAGCGGCCAAAATCATAGCAGATGTCGACTTGAGTGTCTTTGAGGTGGATGAAAGTCACTTCCCAGGGGAGGGTGATTATTACGTCTCCAGGGATTTTGAGAGCGCCAAGAACCGGGTACAGATAGAGTTGGACTGTGATCTGAGCAGGGTAAGGGTGGGACGGAAACGAATAGGCAAGGCTATGGGCGATCCAGTGGCGGCGCGAGCACAAATGAACGCAGAGGAGAGGATGTGCTATGAGTCTGCTTGCTCCCCGGGAGGGGATTGGCTTAGCTTTGCTTGCATGGGAAGGCCAGCCTCGACCAGACCGATAAAAATCTCGACCAGCTCGGGGTCAAACTGCTTGCCCGCACCTTGCCTTAGCTCTCCGGCCACGTTGTCGTCGCATATCACCTCGCGATAAGGACGAGCCGAAGTCATGGCAGCATAGGCATCGGCAACGCCCAGAATGCGGGCACCCAGAGGGATGGTTTTGCCCTTGAGCCCGTCAGGGTAGCCAGCGCCGTCCCACCTCTCGTGGTGGCACAGGATGTTGCCCACGCAGGGCACCAAATCGGGTATATTCCCAACGATGTTCGCTCCCAGCCGGGGATGGGATTTGATTGCTTCCCATTCCTCGGCGCTGAGCTTCCCTTTCTTGTTGAGTATCCTGTCGGGGATACCAATCTTGCCAATATCGTGGAGCAAAGCAGAAGTGCTTATTCTGGACACCTCATCGGATGGCAGGCCAACCGCCTCAGCCAGAGCCACAGCATAGGTGTTGACTCTCCTGGAATGACCGTAGGTATAGTGGTCCTTGGCATCCACTGCTGCGGCCAGGGCATAGACCGCGCTGAGCCCCCGGCCTCTGGCGTCAGTCCCTATCCCGGTTTCTGGCTCGGACAGTATCCTGGAGGAAACATAAGTCCGGTTGCAGCCCGTGTTCTTGGCATAGTAAAGCGCGGTATCGGCGACGTCAACCAGCTCTGCTGCCATTAGTCCATCCGAAGGGTAGCTGGCCAGGCCGATGCTGCAGGTTATCCCGGCTTGCCTGGCCTCCATCTCCCCGGCAATGCTCTCCCGGACCCGCTCCGCTACCACGTAGGCATCCTCAGCAGACGTCCGGGGCAGAATGACAGCGAATTCATCACCACCATAGCGAAAGGGCTGGTCCCCACTCCTGATGTAGTTCTTGATGATTCCACCTACTTGATTCAGAAGCCTGTCGCCAGATGGATGTCCATAGATATCGTTGTAGGCCTTGAAAGAATCAAGGTCAAGCATGAGCAGGGAGAACACGTTGTCGTACCTGGCGTGCCGGCCCAACTCCTCTTTGAGCCTCTCATCAAAATGGCGGCGGTTGAAGAGCCCGGTGATCTCATCTATGCGACTCCTCTGCTCAGCCCGGCCGTAAAGCCGGGAATTCTCAACAGGGGTGGCGATCTGCAA
>JADFUZ010000031.1 GCA_015222295.1 Chloroflexota bacterium
CACGGTTGTCTCCGGTGAACTCACCGATGCGCGATACCACGTAGTCGATATCAGCACGGTCGACTTCGTTGGCACTGATAATCAGCTCCCGGTGGGGAAAGCGGACTTCAGGAGGACGCCCCAGGTCCATGACCACCTCCAGCAGTTCGCTACAGTCAGATTCCCGGTAGAGGGGTTCACGGATGCGAGGGGGCAAAACGTCGAGTAGTGCTTCCAGATCGTCGGCGACTATTCTCTGCAAACGCGTTATTACCAGCCTCTGGTGGCCAATAGCTCTTGCGGTGGTATGGCTCCTATCTCCAGCCCGGGCATAGCTGCCCCCAGGCCCTTGGATACCTCGGCGATAATGGATGGGTCCTGGTAGTGAGTTGTGGCTTTGACTACGGCCTGGGCCATGGCTGGAGGGTCACTTGACTTGAAGATGCCCGAGCCAACGAATACTCCGTCGGCGCCTAGCTGCATCATCAGAGCAGCGTCGGCGGGCGTGGCTACGCCACCGGCGGCAAAGTTCACCACCGGCAGCTTTCCTGTATCGTGCAGTTCCAGCACTAACTCGAGGGGAGCACCAATGGCTTTGGCCTCCGCCCCCAGCTCCTCCTTGGGCAGAGCCTGCAACCTGCGAATCCCGTCCTGGACTGCTCTCATGTGCCTCACGGCCTCGACGATGTTTCCTGTTCCCGCTTCACCCTTTGTCCTGATCATAGCCGCTCCCTCTGCGATACGGCGCAGTGCCTCGCCCAGGTCGCGGCAGCCACAGACGAAGGGGACCTTGAAATCGTGCTTCCAGACGTGGTGGCTTTCATCGGCTGGGGTCAGCACTTCGGACTCATCCAGGAAGTCACAGCCCAGAGCCTCCAGCAATTGGGCTTCCACGAAATGCCCGATGCGGCACTTTGCCATCACCGGAACGCTCACGGTATCCATTATGGCCAGGATTACGGACGGATCGGCCATCCGGGCTACGCCGCCAGCGGCCCGGATATCTGAGGGGACACGCTCCAACGCCATAACGGCGCAGGCGCCAGCGTCTTGCGCAATCTTGGCCTGCTCCGGGTTGACCACATCCATGATCACCCCACCTTTCAGCATCTGGGCCAGTCCGGTCTTCGTCTTCCAGGTACTCTTCTCCATATCACTCACTGTCAATAGTATAGGCCATGTACGAGGCAAAATCAAAGAACGAGAGGCGTCAAGGATTTGCTCTTGTTTCTTCGATTTCTCTTTCCACCTCCTTGATTTCCTCCTCCAGCTCTTTCTTGTAGTCCTCGAGCATGCCGAGATACTCCTCTTTGCTGGGAAGCGCCCTTGGCTTGTGGAAATAGTAGCCGTAAGGGGGAAGCCCGAAGTAGAACCTCCAGGTTCCTCTGCGCGACATCTCTACTCACCTCCTCTCCCTCGCCGGGTCGAGACCGGGTGGGCGAGGGTTATTTCAGGACCGGCTGTGATACGGGTCGCTACGACTTCTCGTTACCAACAATGATGGCGCTGACGCTGGCTGAGGCCGGGGTGCCGCCCAGGTTGTGAGTCAGGCCGAGCCTGGGGTTCTTGACCTGGCGCGGGCCGGCCTTGTCTTGAAGCTGCTTGTACACTTCATACATCATCCTCAGCCCGCTGGCGCCGATGGGATGGCCGAAACACTTCAGTCCGCCATCGGTGTTGACCGGGAGTCCCCCTTCGAGAGAGAAGAAACCACTGGCCACATCCTCGGGCGCCTTGCCCCTCGGGCTGAACTGGAGGTCCCCCATTATCACCAGCTCGGTGATGGAAAAGCAATCGTGGACTTCGGCTACACTTATCTCCTTACGTGGGTTGTCTATGCCTGCCTCGGCGTAGGCTGCCCTGCCAGCCCGAACGGTCTCTTCCACGTGGACCCAATCGTAGGCAGGATTCATGTAGCCCTCGAATGGCCCCACGCTGATTTGAAGAGCCTTTACATATATGGGGTCGGCTCTGAAGTCCTTCGCCACATCAGCGCGCGTTACGATGGCGGCGGCAGCGCCGTCGCTGACGCCACAGCAGTCATACAGGCCGAGGGGCCAGGCAATTATGGGCGCCTTCAACACCTGCTCCACTGTGATCTCGTTGTGGAAGTGCGCCTTCGGAGCCAGCGAGCCGTTGTGGTGATTCTTGACCGCAATCTGCCCTATGATTCTCTTCCCCTCCTCCGGGCCCAGGCCGTATTTCTCGAAATACTTCGTTGCCATCATGGCAAAGTGCCCTGGGGGGCTGTAAGTCCTGGTGCGGTACGTGTTGAGCTGGCGCCGGAACAGCTCGAAATCGGGGAGGCCGCTATATCCCGAGTCCTTCAGTTTCTCCACGCCGACAGCCAGCGCAATGTCGCACGCACCGCAGGCTACGGCATAGCAAGCATTTCTAAGAGCATCTGACCCGGTGGCGCAGGCGTTTTCCACCCTGGTCACAGGAATGTAGTCCAGCTTGAGGGGACGCGCCAGCGATTGGCCGGTCACGTCTGTGACGTAGGTCCCGTACCATGCCGCCCCGACGTCCCTGGGTTCTATTCCTGCGTCCTCGTAGGCTTCGTAGGCAGCGTCCACTATCATGTCATCGGCGCTCTTGTCCCAGTTCTCTCCGAACTTGGTACAACCCATGCCAATTATGGCGACTTTATCCCTGATGCTTTCCATTCTCGTTCTCCTCCTCTCCTTTCCTGGCCTATCGCGCCGGTCGGCATTTCCACCAATACGTGTAGAAGCCGCCTATATACCGAAGTTGCCGGAATGTCATCTCAACCGGCATGCCTATCTTGACCTCGTCGGGGTCCCTGTCCGTCATGTCACACGTTATCCGGCCACCTTCAGGAAAATCAACCGCCACTATCGTGTTCGGTGGGTCGGCGCTGATGCCCATGTTGTCGTGACTGAAAGTAACCACCGTCCCCACTCTGTCGGCAAAAGAGTAGTCGTCAAACTCGTCCTTGGCCTGGCACACCATGCACACCCGCTGCGCCGGGTACTGCGCAGCCCCGCATTTCCGGCACTTGACGCCGTGCAGCGTCAGTCCGCTCGTGTTGTCTCTCCACAGCGCCACTGGAGAAGGTTGCTCCATGGGTGCGGTTGCCGGCGGTTCGAGCTGGATAAGGTCGCGCCAGCGCAGATACTTCTCGTACGTGGAAATCATCAGCTTGGATTTCAGACAATCCGCCATTCGCCGTTTCGGCTTTAGTCTCCCTATCTCTGCTGTAGCAGTGAGGAAGAAAACGTCGGCTCCATTGCCGTAGCTGGCGAGGAGCATCCGGTCTCCTGCCCGGGCATCTTCCAGGGCTGCCACCAGGGACATAAGCGGCAGGGCCGTGCCGGTGTCGCCAATCTGCGCATAGAAGCCGTCCTGTACTTGAGTCGCCGCATCAAAGCCCAGCCTTTTGGCTACCGACGCGAGCTGGCGCGAATCAGGAGCATAGAGGATAGCTTTGCTGAAATCCTTCGGGGTCAGGCCGCTCTTCTGCAAAGCAGCCGCGACTGCTTGCGGGACTACTCTGCCATGCCCATGCTCACGAATGAAGCGACCCTCCCATGAATGAACGAACGCATCCCTGTCGGACCGGTACACATCTATGATTTCATCACAAGTGGTGTATGTAGCATCGATTGTCGCCGCGACCTCCGTCTTGCCGATGAGCACGGCCGCCGCTCCGTCCCCAAGAGACATCTCGCTGCTTCCGTTGGGCATGCCCAGGCGGCAATCGGCGGCGCAGACCAGGACAGTGCTCAGGGAGCCGCTGTTAACGGCATCCATGGCTGCTTTCATGGCGTTCGTTCCCGCCCGCAGGGTACCGGCGACGTCCAGGGTAAATGCTTCGTTGCCCAGACCCAGCACTGTGGCTATGGTAGCGGCAGCCTGTTTCTCCCTGTAGGGCGACGTCGTAGAAGCGAAATACAATCCCTCGATGCTCCTGGGGTCAATGCCCGCAATGCAGTTCCTGGCTGCGGCTACGGCCATGGTCAGGCTATCCTCGTCATAGTTGGCTACGGCTTTCTCCCCGGGCGAAGCAGCACTGCCCCAGGCTTTGGCAATCTCTGCCCGACTGAGGCGATGCAACGGGACATATCCTGCGCACGACACAACTCCTACCATGTTTCCTTTTTCTCCTTCCTCTCTTTCCCGGGTAAGCTTGCCTGCCTTCGTCAGAAGTAATCTACTTCTCGTAGTCGTAGAAGCCTTTTCCCGTCTTGCGTCCCAGATGGCCCAGGGCGATCATCTTCTTCAGCAGTGGCGGTGGAAGGTATGCCGGGTCCTTCAGCTCCTCATATACGGCCATGCAGGCATGATAGTGGACGTCAAGCCCAACGAAGTCCATAAGCGTGAACGGGCCCATCGGGTAGTTCAAGCCCAGGACCGTAGCCTGATCTATGTCCTCCTTGGACGCCAGGCCCGCTTCCAGGGCGCGCAGAGCGACCAGCGTGTAGGGCAAGTACAGGCGATTGACGATAAAGCCGGGGACATCCTGGCACACGACCGGCGTCTTGCCAACGGACCGCCCGAACTCCTGTCCCGTGGCAACGGTGTCATCATCCGAGCAGATGGTGCGCACCACTTCTACCAGCTTCATGACCGGGACGGGACTGAAGAAATGAAGACCGATCACCTTCTCAGGCCGCCTGGTCATCGCCGCCATATCGGTAACCGACAGGCACGAAGTGTTGCTTGCCAGGATGGCGTGGGGTGGGCAGACTCCGTCCAGAGCGGAGAAGACCTTCTTCTTCTCGTCCAGGTTCTCAATCACTGCCTCGATGATCAGGTCGCAGTTGCTGAAAGCGTTCATGTCGGTCGTGCCCTTTATGCGTGAAAGAGCCGCAGCCCTATCCTCTTCGGTGGCCTTGCCTTTCTTGACCGCCTTCTCCGTCGATGCCTCTATCCGGGCGATGCCTTTCTTCAGCAGCTCTGAGGTCGGTTCTAATACCAGCACGTCGTAGCCGGAACGGCCACTGACCTCCGCGATACCCGAGCCCATCAAGCCGCAACCCACTATGCCTATTCTCTTGATCTCCATGTC
>JADFUZ010000032.1 GCA_015222295.1 Chloroflexota bacterium
CTGGAACTGATAGAGTTCCCCGACTGTCGCGAGGATGCCCTCTGCTGTGGTGGCGGTGGCGGCAGGATCTGGATGGAGACCATCAAAGGGGAGAGGTTCTCCGACATCAGGGTCGAGCAAGCTATCGAGAAGGGCGCGGATACCATTGTTGTGGCCTGCCCCTACTGCTTCCTCAACTACAGGGATAGCATTCTTACCATGGACAAGGCCGAGGTCATCCAGGTCAGAGATATCTCCGAGCTTGTTGCCGAGGCAACACAGCCAGCAGAGGAATAGGGTGGAAGACGTCAAGATTGGTGTTTACGTTTGCCACTGCGGACTGAATATCGCTGGCACAGTGGACGCTGAAGGAGTAGCCAAATACGCCGGGGCACTGCCCCACGTGGTGGTTTCTCGTGACTACAGGTATATGTGCTCCGATCCAGGCCAGGACCTTATCAAGAATGATATCAAAGAGCTGAAGCTTGACCGCGTCGTTGTTGCCTCTTGCTCCCCGCGAATGCACGAACCTACGTTCCGTAAGGCCTGCCAGGATGCCGGCCTGAATCCCTATCTCTACGAGCACGCCAATATCAGGGAGCATTGTTCCTGGCCACATGCTGGGGACAAAGGGAGAGCCACAGAGAAGGCCAAGGACCTCGTACGCGCCGCAGTAATGCGCGTTTACTACCATGAACCCCTGGAAATCAAGGAGGTTCCGGTCAATCCCAATGTCCTGATCGTGGGCGGCGGTATCGCCGGCATTCAAGCTGCCCTGGATATCGCTGATGGCGGGAAGAAAGTCTATATGGTCGAACGCGATGCCTCCATCGGCGGACATATGATCCAGCTTGACAGGACCTTCCCCACTCTAGATTGCTCGGAATGTATTCTTACGCCGAAAATGACCGATACCGGTCATCACCCTAACATCGAACTGATGACCACCAGTGAAGTAGAGGAGGTCTCAGGGTATATCGGCAATTTCAAGGTCAAGATCAGGAAGAAAGCCAGGTACGTCGATGTAGACAAATGCAACTCATGCGGGGAATGTGCCAAGGTTTGTCCTGTCGAGCTGCCCGATGAGTTTGAGATGGGCCTGCACACGAGAAGAGCGGCTTATCTTCCGCTCCCCCAGGCTGTTCCTGCGTCCTTTGCTATCGACAAGAGAGGCACTTCGCCATGCCGCATTGCCTGCCCTGCTGGCGTCAACGCTCAAGGCTATATCGCCCTTATTTCGCAGGGGAAGTTCAAAGAGGCTCTGGAGGTAGTAAGGCGAACCGTGGCATTTGCCGGTGTTCTTGGGCGGGTCTGCACTCATCCCTGCGAGAGGGACTGCGAGCGAGGGCAAGTTGACGAACCCGTTGCCATCCGGAGCCTGAAGCGTTTTGTTGCTGATTACGAGATAGAAACGGGGAGGGAAAAGGCAGCGCCTGTCGAACGGACGAGAGAAGCCAGGGTGGCTATCATTGGCTCTGGCCCTGCGGGCCTTGCGTGCGCCTACGATCTAGTCAGGGAGGGTTACGGAGTCACCGTGTTTGAGTCTCTCCCCGAAGCGGGTGGCTTGCTGAGGTATGGCATCCCGCAATACAGGTTGCCCAAGGAGATAGTGAACAGCGACATAGGCTACATGCAGGAACTGGGAGTGGAGATCAAGACAGATACGCCGGTGAAAGACATCGGCGCCATCTTTGACCAAGGATACAAGGCGATTTTCCTGGGCACGGGCGCATGGGCGGGCCAAGAGATGGGCATTCCAGGAGAGGAAACCAAGGGAGTAATTCACGCGCTCGACTTTCTAAGGATGGCGAACTCTGGAGTGGAGATCAGCTTGGGCGGTCGAGTTGCGATTATTGGCGGTGGCAACGCTGCTGTTGACGCTGCCAGGTCAGCTTTGCGCCTTGGGGCCAAAGAGGTTACGATCGTCTATCGCCGTTCTCAAGCTGAAATGCCCGCCTTAAGAACCGAGGTTGAGGAAGCAGAGCGGGAGGGCATCAAGTTACTCTTGCTGGCGGCACCAGTTAGAATCCTGTCCAAGGACGGCCAGTTGTCGGCTGTTGAGTGCATTCGGATGGAATTGGGCGAGCCCGACGCTGGCGGCCGTCGACGTCCCATACCTATCAAGGACTCCGAATTCAGCGTGGACATCGATAATTTGATCATCGCCGTTGGTCAGGGCGTGGATAAGGCCACGCTGCCGGAACAACTTGCCTATACTGATTGGGGCACGCTAGAGGTAGACCGCGTCACCGGGCAAACAAACACAGATGGTGTTTTCGCCGGTGGCGATGCGGTCTCCGGTCCCGCTGACATCATATCGGCTATCGCTGCGGGCAAAGAGCTAGCTATTTCCATCGATCGCTATCTAAGAGGGGCCAGTTTAACCAAGGGAAGACGAAGTGTAGCCAAGAGTGTAGAGGAGGTATCGAAGGAAGGTATCAAGCCAAGCCCAAGAGCCACCACACCTCTACTCGAACTCAGTAAGAGAGAGGGCTCCTTTGCCGAGGTGGAGCAAGGTTTTGACGAAAGAACTGCCATTGAGGAGGCCAACCGCTGCCTGAACTGTGGCGTCTGTTCAGAGTGTCTGGAATGCGTCAAGGTCTGTGAGCAAGAGGCAATTGACCTTAGCAGGGAAGATGAACTTGTCGAGGTGGAAGTAGGCTCAATCATTTTGGCTACCGGCTACGAGCAGTTCGACCCCGGTGTCATAACTCAGTATGGGTACAAGAAATACGATAACGTCCTAACCGGGCTCGAGTTTGAGAGGATGACCTGTGCTGGAGGGCCAACCCAGGGGCGGATTCAACTCAAGGACGGCCGGGAGCCTGAAAGCGTGGCCATAGTGCACTGCGTCGGCAGTCGTGACAAGAACTACCACGAGTATTGTTCTAGAGTCTGCTGCATGTACGGTCTGAAGTACGCTGAACTGCTGAAGGAGTTCACCAGAGCCGAAGTCTATGAGTTCTATATCGATATGCGCTGTTTTGGAGAGGCCTACGAGGAATTCTACAAACATGTTGCGGAAATGGGAGTCAACTTCATCCGAGGCAAGGTGGCCCAAATAACCGACCGGGCCATAAGTGAAGAGGAACAGGGGAAGCTGGTGGCTGTGGCTGAGGATACGCTGCTGGGCAAGATGATCCGTGTCCCTGTGGACATGGTCATCCTCTGCGCCGCTTTGCAAGCCCGATCTGATGCCGCTGAGGTCGCCGCTCGCTTCACCATCGGACAGAAAGCCGATGCCTTCTTCCTGGAGACCCATCCCAAGCTTGCTCCTGTGAACACTCCAACCGACGGGGTTTTCATTGCCGGATGCTGTGCCGGGCCAAGGGACATTCCCGATACCGTAGCCCAGGCCTCAGCGGCAGCATCCAAAGCCCTATCGTTGATAAGCAAAGGCACAGTCACGACTGAAGCAGCCGTATCCTACGTCGACGAGACGATCTGTCACGGCTGTGGACGCTGCGAGGAGATCTGCACTTTCCATGCTCCCCAAGTCGTTGGGAAGAACGGAGTCCTGGTCTCCACCATAAACGAAGCCTTGTGCAAGGGATGTGGGGCGTGTGCCGTTGTCTGCCCCACGGGCGCAATATCAATCAGGCATTTCACCATGCAGCAAATAGAGAGTCTGGTTGATGGTTTGTTGGAGGTGCACCACGTCTGACTTCGAGCCACGAATTGTCGCCTTCTGCTGCAACTGGTGTACCTATGCTGCAGCCGATCTCGCGGGGACAAGCCGGGTCCAATACCCGCCCAATGTGTATATTGTGCGGGTAATGTGCAGTGGGATGGTCAATCCCGACTATGTCCTGAGAGCCTTTGAAGCAGGGACCGACGGAGTAATAGTCGCCGGGTGCAAGTATACCGACTGTCACTACATTGACGGGCCAGTCAAGTGCGACGCCATGTTCGCCAAACTGAGGAGGACGCTACACACCCTCGGCTTGGAAAGTGAGAGGCTAAGACGCGAGATGATCTCCACTTCCGAGGGAACGGTGTTCGCCCGGGTAGTCCAGGAGTTTGTACAGCA
>JADFUZ010000033.1 GCA_015222295.1 Chloroflexota bacterium
CTTCGGCACCAGCGCAACTTACCTCAACTATATTCGAAGCCAGGGCCTTACTCCCGGAAAGGACTACGATTTATCGGCGCTGCGGGAGATAAACCAGACCGGGTCGGCGCTTTCGGCGGACGGATGGGAATGGGTGTACCGGGACATCAAGCAGGATTTGCATTTCTGTTCCATTTCAGGCGGCACTGATTTCAACGGCGCTTTTGCCTCTGGCAACGCCATTAGCCCGGTGTATGCCGGTCAAATGCAGGGCTGGGCCTTGGGGAAGAAATGCAAGGCATACGATGAAAACGGCAACTCAATCGTCGACCGACAGGGAGAGCTTGTTTGCGAAGCTGCCATACCCTCTATGCCCCTGTATTTCTGGAACGACCCAGATGGGCAGAAGTACGAGGCGGCCTACTTCGGCATGTACCCCAATGTGTGGCGCCACGGCGACTTCATCCAGATTCACAGCGACACGGGCGGGATCACTTTCTTCGGCCGTTCTGATTCCACACTGAACCCTTCAGGAGTTCGCATAGGTACAGCCGAGATATACAACCTGGTGGAGAAACTGGAAGGGGTTGCCGATAGTCTTGCCATAGGACAGGACTGGCAGGGAGACCAACGTGTCATCCTCTTCGTCAAGCTCGCCGTGGGATATGAGTTAACGGAAGAACTGAAAGGCACTATCAAGAAGACCCTGCGCGAAAAAGCCTCCCCCAGACACATTCCTGCCAAGATAATCCAGGTGCCTGATATCCCCTACACGTTGAACATGAAAAAGGTGGAAGGTGCTGTCACAAATGTGATACACGGCAAGCCAGTCCTCAACAGAGACGCCTTGATCAATCCGGAATCACTGGACTACTACGGCGAACTTGAGGAACTCCAATCATAGTGCGCTAAAAGCAGCGGGCCGGACAACTCCTGGTCGACCCAACTGGAAAGTGGGTCTCGGACACATGGACATCATCAAAGATGCTTTGACAAGAGGCCAGACTGCCCTGAACGAGCACGACTCGAAACGGTTCTTCTCGACATTCGGCATTCCGGTGACTCGTGAGGCAGTGGCCCACGATGCAGATTCGGCAGCGGCTGAGGCGGCGACGATCGGATTTCCCGTTGTGTTGAAAGCCTCCGGGAGGAATCTATTTCACAAGACGGAAGTGGGAGGCATTGCCCTGAACCTGGCAAGCGAAGAAGAAGTCAGGAAGGAAAGCCACCGTCTCATACAGATTCCAGGATGTGAGGCCCTGCTCGTTCAGGAAATGGTGGAAGGTGACAGGGAACTCGTTTGTGGCTTGATGAGAGACGCCGAGTTCGGCCCGTGTGTCATGTTCGGGATCGGGGGCATCTTGACCGAAGTGTTTCAAGACGTTGTTTTCCGGGCTGCACCTCTGAACTCGTGGGATGCCCACGAAATGGTGAAGGAGATCCGACATAAGAAGATCCTTGAGCCTTTCAGGGGACAGGCCGCCGCTAACCCTGATGCCCTGTCTGAGATCCTGATGACCCTAGGGGAGATTGGCCTCAGATACGAAGAGGTGCACGCAGTTGACATCAACCCCCTCAAGATCCGCCCCGATGGGACGCCCGTGGCAGTGGACGCTCTCATCACTCTGGACACGTCGGGGGGTGGAACTCCAAGAGGACAACGCAGGGAACCCACCACAAGGAAGAGCCTAGCCCAGTTTTTTGAACCCGACAGCGTCGCCATCATTGGAGCGTCTTCTACTCCCGGCAAACCCGGACACGAGGTCATTCGTAATCTTCTGGCCAACGGCTATGCTGGCAAGATCTATCTGGTCAACCCGAAAGGAGGCGAGATCCTTGGCATCCCAGTTCACCCGTCAATCTCCAGCCTGCCGGAAGGAATCGACCAGGCAGTCATCATAGTCGCAGCCAGGACCACCATCCAGGCAGTCAGGGAATGCGCCGCCAAAGGCATCAAGGCCATCGTCCTCTCTGCCGGAGGCTTCTCGGAGGTGGACCAGCAAGGAGAGAAGCTACAGGAGGATCTCATCAAGACCGTCGCTGAGACTGGCATTCGCGTCATCGGCCCCAATACGTCCGGACACACCTCCATGCCGCACAACTTCACATCGAGTTTCTTCCCTCTCGGCAAGATCACACGAGGGAATATTTCCTACATCGCTCAAACCGGCAACTTCGCCACCCACACCATGCGCTACATCATCACGGGCGAGAACTTCGGCGTGGCCAGGGTGGTTGGACTCGGCAACAAGCTAGACGTTGATGAGAGCGACGTGCTCGAGTACTACGCAGATGACCCCGAAACCAAGGCCATATTCATGTACCTGGAAAGCTTCAAACGACCGAGGCGTTTCATGCGGATTGCCAGCGACGTCACGCGAGTCAAGCCTGTGTTCCTCCTCAAGGGCGGCGGCACGAGGGAGGGATCCCAGGCAGCAGTGGCACATACAGCCGCCATGGCATCGGATGAACGGATCATCAACGGCGCGCTGAGGCAAACTGGGATTACCCAGATCTATGAGTATTCCCATCTCTTCCTTGCCGCCAAAGCCCTGGCCTCTATGCCCCTGCCCAGGGGAAACAGGGTGAGTTTCCTGGCACCCTCTGGTGCCATGCTCGTAGTTCTGACTGACCTGTGCCGCCAGCGGTGGGGGCTGGACATCCCTGACATTGAGGAGGCAACCCGCCAACGTTTGCAGGAGATCAGTCCACCCTGGATACGGATGCGCAACCCCGTGGACATCTGGGGCTCCAGTACGGTGCATGGCATCGAGTACAGCCACAGAGAGGCGATGGCAGCCCTCATGAAAGATCCCAACATCGACGCTATCGTGCCCATTCTGGTGCTTGTCGACGAATTCGGCATTCCTCCTCTGGACTTCATCGTGGAACTGGCAAACGGCTACCCCGAAAAGCCTCTTTACGTGACTTTCACGGGCATGAAAAAGCACATGGAGGCAGCGAAGGCTTTCCTGGAACCTAGAGGCGTCCCGACCTTCCCGCTGATCGAGGAGCCCTTTGAAGTACTCTCCATCTTGAGCCGGTGCCGCAAGAACATGGAGCGGCCCTCCTAGCTTGGCGCAGGACGAGCCGTTGTGAACGATGATCGGTCTTGCCATTGGCTCTTGCATCTGTCAAAATTGCGAGCAATGTCCTTCGCTCTTCTTTGCCAGGACTGTCTTGCCTTCCAGGGATCATCGCTTGTCGAAGGCATTCGAGCCTGAGAGCTGCTGGACTCAACCGCGAACCATAAGGAATTCCGAGCTATGGTTGGACTCAACGAGATAAGCAAGGGTGTGGTAGAAGGAAATGCCAACAAGGTTCTGGCATTCACCAGAGCAGCTCTAGATGCGGATGTCCCAGCCAGAGAAATTCTGGACCAAGGGCTTGTCCCCGGTATCCAGAAGGCGGGCGACCTGTTCGAAGCTGGCGAGTATTTCCTCCCCGAACTGCTAGTGTCCGGCAAGGCCATGTCAGGAGCACTGGAGCTGCTGGAGCCCATATTGGCTAGGGGTGACACACCTCGCATAGGCAGGTTCGTGGTGGGAACAGTGAAGGACGACGTGCACGACATAGGGAAAAACATTCTCATCATGATGTTGAAGGGAAACGGATGGGAAATCACAGACCTGGGCGTGGACATATCTCCCGAGGAGTTCTGCTCGGCAGTGGAGAAAGGCGACTATGACATCCTCGGGATGTCGGCCCTGTTGACCATGACCGTGACCGGCATGGTCGAGACGATCAAGGCCCTGAAAGCCGCCGGCCTGAGAGACAGGGTCAAGATAATGGTTGGCGGCGCCCCGGTAACACAAGCGTGGGCTGACCAGATTGGTGCTGACGGCTA
>JADFUZ010000034.1 GCA_015222295.1 Chloroflexota bacterium
ATTTTCCTCTTTGCCCTCGTGCCTGTGCTCATCTTTGATCTTCTCGGTATCGTCGCCGGCTCAACCAGATATCCATTGTGGAAGTTTCTCCTTGCCTGTTTCGCAGGACGAGTGCTCAGATGTCTCATCGAGGCCTACTCGGGATTCGCGCTAGTTGGCCTCTTCCCGCAATTGTGGTGAGGCTGGTCGGCCATCTCAGTCACTTCTCTTGGTGTTCCCCCCGTACCGGTGAAAAAGCCCCTTGGCAAGCTCCGGAGTGTCTTTTAATAGCGCCCCCAGGCCCTTATCACTGTAGGACCTTATGGCTACATAGCAGCCACCACATTGGTTAGTCCGCGAGAAGTCTTCTATCATTTCCTTTTGACTGGAGTACTTGTTGCGATGCAATGAGCATGGAACGAAAGCCCCGTCAGGCATCACCACAAAGAATCGTATGCCAGCTTTGCAGTCCGGCATATAGCCATTTTCGAAAAACCTGAGGGTATCCAACAAGATGGCCTTGGGGTTGGTTATGTACGTTGTCCGCTTTCTCAATTCTATGAGCTTGTAGATGCTTCTGCGCAATACTGCCAGTTCCTCGGGACTATCAATCAGATAGCCTTTATCGCGTGTTCTCAGTGGCGTATATGCGCTATAGGACATGGACACGCCCCATTCCCTGGCCTTTTCAGCTAGAGGAAGCACCTCTCTCAGGTTGGCTCTGGTTATGGCCGTGTTCAAGATAATGTCGCCATAGCCAAGCCGGGCCAGCAGGGGAATCGTTTCGGCCAGGTGTCTATACAGGCCGCGGTGCCGCCGAAACTCGTCATGTCGCTCATCAGGGAAGTCAAGTGACACCGAAAGCTGATTCACCCCGGCTTCATGCAACTCCACGTAGTTGCTTTCGTGCAACGTCACACCGTTGGTGACGAGTATCAAATAGCTCGCCTTGCTGGCCTGCCTCATCGCTCTGACAATGTCCACGATATCCTTACGCAGGAGTGGCTCGCCACCGGAGATTTGCAGTAAGGGTGGGTTCAGAAGCCGGGTCAGTCTGGCATAGTCATCTGGTCCAATTTGCTTTTCATCCTTTATCAGTCCGCCGAGATCACAATGCCGGCAGTTACAGTTGCAGGAGAGCGTCACCTCGAATGACACTATCAGAGGTCGTTTGATAATGTAGTTGCGTATTCCCTTCCCAGCAACCCTGAGCGCATTTAGAGGGGAGAACTTAGCCATTCTATCTCTCTCTATTCCAGTCCCCCGAAACACTCGACCCCTTGTTATTCACATGAGGCACTGCACAGCACGCTACGCTCTTGCAGTCGCTTCGGCTCGATTTCTGAATTCCCCCGGCAAGAAATGCCATGGTTGCAGCGCACACAATGATATCGGCAGCCACGGCGTCGGCAGGTCATTATAGCAAATATGGAGTTCACGTAAGATAGATCGTGACGATAAGTGGTCAAATCCTGCCGGTCAAGATATGATGTTAGAATAACAGCAGGAATGGCTAAGGATTACTATCGCATCCTGGGAGTCCCCCTGAATGCCAGCGACGATACGGTCAAGAAGGCTTACCGAAAGCTAGCTATGAAGTATCATCCCGACCGCAATCCCGGTAAGGAGAAAGCGGCCAACGAGAGATTCAAGGAAATAAACGAGGCCTATGGCATCCTGGGCGATCCGGGAAAGAGAAAGCAATACGACCGATTTGGGACAGTGGGCGATGTGGGTGACATATTTGGCAGCAACGCCACCAGAGCCACCTTCGAGGACTTGATGAGGGATTTCGGCGGGTCCGGGCTCGGTTTTGGCTTTCTGGACAACATTTTCGGTGATTCCCTCAGAGGCAGGGGCTATTCCTTCTCCTTCAGAAATTTCGGCGGCCCGGGAGGAATACGGTTCAAGAGCGCGCCGGGAGGCAGGATTAGCCTGGATGAGATCTTCGGCAGAGTTCAAAAGGCGCAGGATGTCCAGTACGAGCTGTCCATTACTCCGAAAGAAGCCTCAAGAGGAACAACGAAACGCTTGACCAGGAACGGAAGAAGGCTGGAGGTGAAAATCCCTCCCGAGGTGAAGACAGGCGCCCTGGTCAAGCTCAGAAACGCTTGCCAGATAACGGATGGTCATCCCGGAGACATCGTAATTCGAGTCAGAGTCAAGTAGCGTATGCCCGCCAATCTACCACCGCAGTACTTTGAGGCCGAAAAGCGCTATCGAGCGGCCAAGGACGCCGACAAGAAAATCGAAGCCTTGCAAACAATGCTTGCTATCATGCCCAGGCACAAGGGCACCGACAAGCTCCACGGAGAACTCAGACGCAAGATCGCCAAGCTATCACAGGAAGCGGAAAGGAAATATGCCACAGCCAGGAGAGCTGGCTTTCTTATTCGAAAGGAGGGCGCCGGGCAGGTGATGCTGGTGGGGCCGGCCAACGTCGGCAAATCGCAGTTGCTGGCAGCGCTCACCGAAGCGTCTCCTGAGATAGCCGGGTACCCCTTTACCACCAAGACCCTCGTGCCAGGCATGATGAGATTCGAAGATATCCAGATTCAACTCGTGGACACTCCACCGATGGGACATAGGAATGTGAGGACGTTGTTAGCCAACCCACTCAGGGGCGCCGACCTCATTGCCATCGTCGTGGACCTGGACACGGAACCCATAGGCCAGGTCGAGGCCACGCTTCAAGCCCTGGCTGAAGCAAGCATAGAGCCTGGGCTGGACAGTGCCCGAGAGGCCGACCACGAAAGCTACCAGAGAAGAATGCTGATTATCGCCAACAAGGACGATTTGCCGACATCAAGCAGCAAGCGGCTAAGGTTGAACGAACGATATGGCACGCGGTTTCCCGTGCTCTCGATATCGGCGAAACAAGGCAAAGGACTGGACGAATTGAAGACAGGCATCTATCGGGCCCTGGATATCATTCGCGTCTATACCAAAGCCCCGGGAACCAAGGCTGACCTGACCGAACCCGTGATTCTAGAGAGAGGCAGCACCGTGAACGACGCTGCCGAGTCTATCCACAAGGACTTCAAGAACGAATTGAAGTACGCAGTCATCTGGGGCTCCGGGAAGTACGATGGACAGAATGTAAGCAGGACACACGTCCTTCAGGACCGAGACATAATCGAGTTCCACATCTAGCCCGCCTTCTCGCCAGACGCTGCTGCCCCATGCTTCGAGAGAAAATCCGTCAAGCAGTAGCTTCGTGTGCTTGCAATTTCGATTGTAGTCTGATATAGTTGCGTTGGTCGATTATAGGTATAGGTTATCGCGCCCTTAAGTGTACTCTTTTAGTTCTCTTTGCAGACGTTGGATGACCGAAATCTAGACAGCTATTATTAAAAAAGGAGGTCATCCAATGGGATTTGCAGACAAGAACCTACAATGCGCTGAGTGTGGTGCCACATTCACCTTTACTGCTGAAGAGCAGGAATTCTACGCTTCCAAGGGATACACCAACGAGCCAAAGCGCTGCCCGGCCTGTCGTGAAGCAAGGAGAGCCCAGCGCGACAGCTTTGGTGGTTACAGGACCAGGCGCCAGATGTATCCGGCAGTATGCGCCCAATGTGGTAAGGAATGTGAGGTGCCGTTCGAGCCCAGAGAGGGCAGACCAGTCTATTGTAGTGACTGCTACAGCAAGGTCAGGATGTCAGCCTGACAATAGTTAGGCTGACATGAATTCGAAGGGGCTGGGTGAAAACCAGCCCCTTCGAGACTAAGAGGCACAGAAAAACCACCTTAGTCCGATGAGCTTTCTCCCACAGGAGGGAGACCTCTAGCGCCGGCGCTATTGTCAGCACATCGGCGACCTGTCACTGCGACGCCTATGAGGAGGACTTGCGCGAGCCATTCGACTCTTTTCGTATTATGCCGCTGATCATAGCTTTCGTAATGGTGGTCATGAGTTCCTGGCTCATGTAGGGAAGGTCACTCTTCTCCAGTATCTCAGAAGCGAGTTTCCGCGCTGTTTTGTCCATGTCACCGGTAACCCGATACTGCTCAATAATGTCGTTCTTGACCTGCTCCGCGTGCACCAATCCCCGCCGCAACACGTCTTTCGCCTGTTCACCGACCAGGACACCATGGTGATCGAAAGCACACAGTTGCACATCGTGAGCAACCAGCTTACTCAGTGATTCCAGATACGCGGAGAAGTCATACTGGGCTGAAGGGTAAGAGAGTTCACCTTGAGCGCCTGTGGGAAACGGCGCAGCGTCTGTGGGGAAGATAGCCCCCAAACAGGGCACGTAGGTCCCGATGCAGCATCTGCTGTGGCCCGGGACTTCAATGAAACGAGCTTCAATCCCATCGCCGAGATCCACGACATCCTTCTCCCTCACAACCCGATCAACCTTAATTTCATCGATTTGTAGATTCAGTCGCTCATACTCGCCCTGCAGACCCGATTTCTCAATCATCCTCTTGTTGACGTCGGCGATGTAACTGACCACCTTCTTCTTGGAGAACACCTCCTTGGAATAGGCCGAAGCGAGCACCTCCATACGCGGAAACCTGCGCTTCAAATACGGCACAGCACCGCAATGGTCGAAATGGGAATGGGGAATCACCAGGTACCTGATCCTGTCCAGGTCGAACTCCATCCTTGACAATTGCGTCTCCAGGCAAGGCGCTACGTAACTCATCCCACCGCCAATAATCATGGCATCCTTGCCTCTCAGCAGATACAAGCACATATCGTATGTACCCAGGAAATCTATCCTGTCCGCGATTTTGCCAGGCTCCTTGATCCACATAGTAGGTCCTCCTTTGTAGAACGGACGTTGACCGAGAGGACAGCATGATTCCCCGATGACTCTGGCCCCTTGGGTCATTGACCGATCAACTTCCGAGGCGTTTGCGAATCACGAATTTTAGCATGGGCGTGGGACATACGAAATGCACGTCGATTGCAGTCCGGATCTGGCCAGGTAAGAGCCGGTCTACTATTTCCATACTGCTTAGGGATATAATTGCACCGAAATGAGACTCTGAAGCAAGTCCCGGAAGGCTACCACTAGCAAACAGTTGCAGATGTGTCAGCTGGACGGGGTGTACGCAGACCGAGGACTCAGAGATGAAAGCTGTTTTCCATCGAGACATCAAGGAAGAGGAGGTAGTGGAGGTGCTGGACATCTTTGTTGATAAGGAAGGAGAGCCCAGGGTGCTCTTCATTGGATCAGACAATCGAATCGCGACCGCACCAACAAACCGGTTCACGGATTTCGAGAACGAGGGACAC
>JADFUZ010000035.1 GCA_015222295.1 Chloroflexota bacterium
ATAGCGCCGGAGTGGTCCTGCTCGGCGTGATTGGCAACAACGTAGTCTATGTTCTTGACCCCAATCTGATTCAGGTTATCCATCAGCGCACTTTGCATAGTAGGATCAACGGTATCAATAAGAGCTGTCTTCTCAGTACCCTTGATCAAGTATGAGTTATAGCTGGTGCCGTCAGGCAATGGTATCAGTGAATCAAACAGCCGCCTGTCCCAGTCAACCGCTCCTACCCAGTGAATTCCAGGTCTTATCTCTCTCGGTTTCATCCTGCTTCTCCTTCAGTACTCTAGTAGTCGTTTTTCTCCTTCAATGCTCGCCATTTCCGTAATATCTTGCGTTGCTTCCAGAGTGCCCAGATAGTCCCCTGCTTCATCCCGCACAGCGAAATACCTGATATATACCTTTCTTCCACCCAGGTCTATCCAGAACTCGGCTGAATCTCTCTTGCCGCCCTTGAAATCGGACAGTATTTGATTCACCTTGTGCACACTGCCCTTCGGGTGGCAACTTTGAACTGGTTTTCCAAGGACAGAGACCGGACGTTTGAAGATTCTCGTTTCATGCTTATTCCAGAACCTGACGAGGTCATTCTCATCTACAAACGAGATGTCCAGGGGCATTGCTTCCAGTATCCCTTCTAGCTGCTCTTTGCTCAAGCTTTCTATCGTCACGGCACTCCTATCACTCGGTCATTTTTTCAAACTCATCCTTGGCCGCCCCGCAGACGGGACACTTCCAGTCATCGGGTATCTCTTCAAAAGGCGTGCCCGGCTTTATGCCGCCGTCGGGGTCTCCCAGTTCCGGGTCATAGATATACCCACAAACGGTGCATTCATACTTCGACATTTTGACTACCTCCTTCTTCTCAATGTAGCTCGGAGCTGTCCTCGGAGTGGCACCTCGTTTGACCTGATGATAGTACGCATAGGTCATGGGCTCACCCCCCTTGATGACATCAGCTCCTGCAAGCTCACCTATGAAAACTGTGTGGGTTCCTGCATCGACTTCCTGAATCACTTTGGCCTCCAGATAAGCCAGCGCGTTGTCTGCAACCACCGGAGCCCCGGTCTCACCTATCCTGTAAGCGATGCCTTCAAGCTTGTCCATGTCTCTGCCTGACTTGAAGCCAAAGCGACCGATGAAAGACAGGGGGGTATCCTGTGAGAGGACTGAGACCGCCATCACGTTGCTATCTCGGATGAACTCGTGGGTCAGATTGTTCTTGTTAATACTCACAGCAATGGTTGGCGGCTGAGAAGCTATCTGAAACACGGTGTTAGCGATTTGCCCGTTTAGCCTGTCTCCCTTTCTCGAGCACACAACATACAGACCATAGCCCAACTTATGTAAAGCTTCGAGATTCATCTTGCTCCTCCTTACCACGACTTCGCATGGCTAGTCCACACCTGTCTGTTCCTTCCACCTTTCCTCACCAAGGCATTGGCGGGCAGAAGCGCACCAGTCAATGCAGGAAGGTACTCTGTCCCGGCAGATCTCCTCACCGCACTTGTGGCACTTCACCTTCGTTTCGTCAGAGAAGATTTCGACCTCAGCCCCACAGTTGAGGCATTTGTAGAGTGACACTCGCAGATTTCCGAAATCCTGGCCTGCACACCTGCTATTCATCCCTGTAGCCTCTACTGCCCGGACGCATATCGGCCTTACTTTCCACCATGACAATGATACAACCTCCTAGAGTGACTTACTATGATTTGAATCATACAGCGTGCGCGATCGTTGTTGATCGTTGACAAACATGAGATGGACTGAGCTAATAGGATAGTCTTGCCCCTCTACACTCGCGGAGGCCCTTCACTCAGGAGTCTGAGCTTCTTCTCATCAACGATAGTCACCTTGCCCCGAACCGAACTGACAATTCCCCTGGCCTTCAGACTACTAATGACCCGAATCGCCGTCTCAGTGGTGGTACCCACCATGTCAGCAATTTCCTGTCGGGTAAAGGCCAGATCCGGACCCAGTTTTGCCGAAAGCATGAGCAGTACACTGGCGAGCCGTTGCTCAACTCTTTCCCCGGCAAGGTCTCTAAGGCGGCCCTGGGCATCCCTGAGCCGCCCGCTCAAGATACTGATTATCCTCAGAGCTACCTGAGGACGACTGCCGAGAAAAGCCAGGAAGTCTTCTCTCCTGATTCCCAATACCCTGGCTTCACCTACAGCTTGCGCCGAGGCGGGGTAGGGCTTGTTCTCAAGAACGGCCACCTCCCCAAACATATCACCAGGACCGAAAAAGGCTATCGTGAACTCTTTTCCCAGCGAGGAGGCTTTCAGAACCCTTACCCTGCCTTCGGCCACCATGTAGAACCGATCAGCAGCATCACCATCCCAGAAAACAAACTCACCAGGCGCCAGGCTACGCTCGACAGCCAACCCGGCCAGCTCAGCCAGTTCGTCTGGAGTCAAGCTTGAGAAAATGGACGACTGCCGCAGAATATCAGCTCTGGCGGATGTCACTCCCGGCTCCCTCACACGATGCCTTCAACGCAGCCTGATTGTAGCACAGGCGGCATCCGGATTCGCTTTGAGGGGACAGTGTACCTGGGGAGCACCACCCCACATCCCCGACGTGGCCCAAGCGATCAGGGATCCAGAAGAGCTGGTGCCCGGTATGCTGCCTGGGCTCCGGGCAGGATCGGCGGCAGCCGCGCCAGGCAGATCCCTGAGGCCAGCCTGGTATGTGAAGCGGGCGACCTCGCCAGGAGGGAGATCGAAGCCGCGCCCGCCGTTGCTTGAGCCCGCTTCCCGGCACCCACTAACGAGGCAAAATGGCTATTAACCTCGCGACGGACATATAGACTACAGATAACCGATTATGATACGCTTTTGCCTGGAAGTAACTAGTAGGAGGGTTCTATGAAACGGTCTTATTTGTATGGCTTGATTGGTCTAACACTACTTCTGCTGCTCCCCGGCTGTGCCCAGAAGACGGGAAAGGTTCTCGTCGCCACAGACGCCACCTGGCCTCCCTTTGAGTACATCAACGAAGAAACCAAGGAGATCGAAGGATTTGATATCGACCTGCTCAATGCTGTCGCTGAGAAGGCAGGCCTGGAGATTGAGTTCATCAATGTGGGATTTGACCCACTCCTGGCTGGAATAGCTCAATGCCAGTATGATGCCGCAATCTCATCCATTACCATCACAGAAGACCGCAAGCAGGCAATGCTCTTCTCAGACCCGTATTTTGAGGCCGGACAATTGGTCACGGTACGTATTGACAATACAGACATCACCGGTATTGACGCATTGGCTGGTAAGGTGGCTGGAGCCCAAATAGGAACCACCGGCTCTATCGAGATTGAACAGATGGACGATGTAACCCTCAAGACTTACGATGATATTGGTCTAGCCTACCAGGACCTGATGAATGGGCAAATTGATGCCGTTATTGCTGATAATCCCCTGGCTCTGGAATATGTTGGCAAGAATCCTGACAAGCTCAAGGCAGTCGGCGGTGTGTTTACCGACGAGAGCTACGGGATAGCAGTGTGCAAGGACAATGAAGAACTGCTGGCCAAGATCAATGCCGGTTTGAAAGCTGTTAAAGCAGAGGGGACGATCGAAGAACTGATCGACAAGTGGCTTTAGAATCAGTAAGTAACTGAACCCTTGCTTGCTACGATTCTACAGCAAGCAGGCCTCATAGGACCGTTGCGGGACCTCTAGTGGACAAACAGCCGAAACCTGGCTCCCGTGGAAGCAAACTTGTCACTATTCCGACCTTTGGACGCGCCAAGCACATCGACCCCTGGTGGGGGTTGGTGGCTTTGGTGGTCGCCTCAATTGCGGTACTAGTTACTGTAAGGCCCGACCCCTTCAGGAACATATTACTCTTTGTACGCGATGGTGTCACCGTAACCATATTCATTACGGTTACGGCGTTTGTCGCTATTCTGGTGGTGGGTCTGCTCGGCGCTCTGGGTCGGCTCTCACGAAATCGGATTATTCACACTGTTTCTACCCTCTATGTTGAGCTGATTCGCGGTATCCCTCTTCTGGTGCAGCTAATATGGTGGTATTTTGCATTTCCCGTGGTTGTGCAGCATGTTGGAGAGTGGCTCAACGTCTCCGCCCTGGTCAACTACCGTGCAAACGCCATCTCCACCGCCATTGTGGGGCTGGTATTTTGCTACGGAGCCTACATGACCGAGATTTACCGGGCTGGTATTCAGAGTATCCCCAAAGGTCAAATGGAAGCGGCCCGCAGCCTGGGGATGACGTACGCCCAGGCCATGCGTCACATAATTCTGCCTCAGGCTATTCGCGTAGTTCTACCGCCCGTGGGCAATGAATTCATTGCCCTGCTAAAGGATTCATCCCTCGTCAGCGTCGTAGCAGTAGCTGATTTGACCCGTCGAGGACGCGAATTCATGTCCACGCACTTCAACCCCATCGAGGTCTGGACAATGGTCGCCCTAATCTATTTGGTGATGACTCTGTTCTCAGGTCGATTGGTAGCCTGGATGGAGAAGAGGTACCATCCGGAGACGTGAACATTATGGAAGGGCCAGTTATTCGGATAGAAAACGTTCATAAGCACTTCGGCAGAGTTCACGCACTGCAGGGCATAAGCCTCAATGTAGACAAAGGTGAAGTGGTTGTCATAATAGGCCCCTCCGGGTCAGGAAAGTCGACCCTGTTGCGCTGCATCAATCGCCTCGAGGAATACAACTCGGGTAGAATAGTAGTGGATGGCATTCCCCTGGACAGCACGCAGAATATCAATGCTGTCCGCCAGGAAGTTGGGATAGTATTCCAGTCCTTCAATCTGTTCAGCCACCTTACGGCGATGGAAAACCTGACGCTGGCACAACGCATCGTGCGTAAACGCCCCAGGGAGGAATCACAGAAGATTGCTCTTGACCTCTTCATCAAAGTGGGAATCCCAGACAAGGCAGATTCTTATCCCCTGCAGCTTTCCGGCGGGCAGCAGCAGCGCGTGGCCATCGCACGGGCCCTGGCAATGAACCCCAAGATCATGCTGTTCGATGAGCCAACCAGTGCACTTGACCCGGAGATGATCGCAGAAGTATTGAACGTGATGCTGGTACTGGCCCGCGAGGGGATGACTATGGTTGTCATATCTCACGAGATGGGATTCGCTCGCGCCGCCGCAAATCGGGTTGTTTTCATAGATGAGGGGCAGGTTGTAGAAGAATCCACACCCGAAGATATGTTTGCCTCATCAAGCAATGAGCGTACCAAGCTATTCCTCAGCAAGGTACTGCAGATCTGAACGGCTTGTATGGTGGTACCCCTGGGAGGACTCGAACGCCCGACACGCGGTTCAGGAAACCGCTGCTCCATCCTCTGAGCTACATGGAAATGGTGGCGCCAGGGGTACAATAGGCAGAACCTTTGAACTGGCGTTCGGTCTCACTGCTTAGCCTGGATGCTGTGACCGACGACCACTCAGCGTTCAGAAGGTCCAGATGACAATAGGTCCTGACCATCCCAGTATCAGAAACAAGGTGTCCATTTCTCCTCTTCTATTCCTGTGTTTCGAGCCCTCCTGGGCCTTCCAGGTGGCGTTTGCCATACCCTGATTACCGGCAAATGGCCAACCACTCCAACTCCCGCTGCCGGATAGCAGTTCCGGGAGAGCAAGGGCTAGGAAATGGACGGAAGAATCCGTACAATATGACAACAACCTGTATGAGCCTGAAGTCAAGGGCGGGGCTTTTGAAATTGAGCAACCTCACAACAGGGAGGGAGCCAACATGGTGAAGATTACTGACGACATGCGGGAGATCGTGGGAAGGGCCAGGGGGTGGGCGCTGGCAACGGTGGACAAGGAAGGGATCCCCAATGTCGTCCCCATCGGCAATGCTAAAGTCCTGTCTGACACTGAGATCCTGCTGACGGACAACTTCATGAACAAGACCATTGAGAACATAAAGGCGAACCCGGACAAGGTGGCTGTTTCGGCATGGGACTGGGAGACAGTTCAGGGCTGTCAGTTCAAGGGCACGGCGAGGATTGAGCGCTCCGGAGAGGTATTTGAGGAGGCAGTCCATCTGGCCAAGTCAAAAGCTAAGGCCAGGATGACCCTGCTTGAGGCTCCCAGGGCGAGGGCCGAACTTGTGGCGCGCATACCCCGGATTCAGCCAAAGGGCGCTGTCATCGTAACGATCAAGTCGATCTATATGACCTCGCCCGGTCCCGGTGCCGGGAAACAGGTGGCGTAGAAGTGGCGGCGCCTGGCGACTGTATCGTGAGGCGTCGCGCCCCATCTCAGGGAGCCCGGAGGCCGCATGCACATTCCCGGCCTTGCTCAGCGCCGCCATTCTCTGCGTGCCTGGTGGTCAGCGCCTCTGCTGGAAGGCAGACAAACTCTACAACTACCGGGGTCAGCCACTCCAGCACATCAAGCTCCGGCACCGACTATTGAGAAAGCAACTGCAAGCAGCCGGGCGGCGGCCGTTCTCATAGACCGACCGCGCAGAACTGAGTTATCCCAAGTTGTACATAGTGGCCTGTCTCCTACCGGCTCCACAGTCCAGGTGATGGTAGCCGGGGCAACCCATCGACTGGCGACCAGGTTGATGCCCGGACTCCGCAGGAGTACCATAGGGGCCGTAGTTGCCAGAAGCGTCTTAACTCAAAAAAGAGGGGAACTTAGTCTATCTGTCAGCTCTTTCCTGCAAGGGGCATAGTGGTACTCCATTCAGGCTTTTCCAGAGGGGGAGTTTATTGACGACTGGGGGC
>JADFUZ010000036.1 GCA_015222295.1 Chloroflexota bacterium
ACCGGCGCGATCTGGATGAAGGTGCCGCCAACCATCAAGCTTCTGTACCACGGAAAGCTATGCAAATGGGTTGGCGGCAAAGACCTGATACTGTACACCATCGGTGATATCGGAATTGACGGCGCATCGTACTCAGTAATGGAATTCGGCGGCGAAGCCATTGATGATCTGGACATGGACGGACGCTTCACCATGTCAAACATGGCTGTCGAAGCTGGAGCTAAGACAGGCATCTTTGCTGTAGACGAGAGGATTAGGCGGTACACCGTGAGGCATTCCCATCGGTGCTGTCCTGAACTGAGTGGAATCTGTCAACAGGATGAGAACCCTCACTATGTCAAGACCATCGAGTACGATGCGTCAGAGATCGAACCTCAGGTGGCCTTTCCGCACCTCCCTTCGAATACAAAACCCGCACGACAAGCGGGTGACATCAAACTTGACCAAGTTGTGGTTGGCAGTTGTACCAACGGTCGGCTGGGAGACCTGAGGGTGGCGGCCGCGTTGCTCGAGGGGAGGAAAGTCCATCCTGACCTGAGATGTATCGTTATTCCCGGCTCACAAGAGGTCTACCTCGATGCCTTGAAACAAGGCTTCATAGAGGTCTTTATCAAGGCTGGCGCAGTCGTGAGTACTCCCACCTGTGGCCCCTGTCTTGGCGGCTACATGGGAGTCCTGGCCGCCGGTGAGCGTTGCTTGTCTACCACCAACCGGAACTTCGTCGGGAGGATGGGAAGCCGTGATTCAGAGGTCTATCTGGCTAGTCCCGCGGTGGCCGCTGCGAGCGCTGTCCTGGGCAGAATCGGCAGTCCTGATGAGGTCGCCTGAGACCTGAGGGAACAGGACAAGGTGTGAGAAAACAGGAGTCAATGCGTCAAAGCGGGACTCGTCTGGTCACTGGAACGTAGGGGGTCGAATTGAAGATAAGGGGCAGAGCGCACAAGTTCGGTGCTAACGTGGACACTGACGTGATTATCCCGGCGCGCTATTTGAACGTTTCGGAGCCCAGCGAGCTGGCCAAGTACTGCATGGAGGGAATTGACCCCGGATTCCCAACCAAGGTGAGTCCCGGCGACGTCATAGTGGCTGCTGCCAATTTCGGGTGCGGTTCCTCGAGGGAACACGCACCTTTGGCCATTAGAGCGTGCGGCATATCGTGCATCATCGCGCATAGCTTTGCACGGATCTTTTTTCGCAACGCCATAAACACAGGCTTGCCCATTCTTGAATCACCTGAGGCGGTAGATGAAACGCAGAGTGGCGACATCCTGGAAGTAGACCTACTCCGAGGGCAGATAAGGAATGTCTCCAGGGGCAAGACTTTCGTTGCTGATCCCTATCCCAAGTTCATGATGGAGATCGTCAATGCGGGGGGCTTGATAGAGTACACCAGGAATAGGTTGAAGAGCGGATAACGTGCCGTGTCATATAGCACGACGGGTTTTTTTGCCTCGGGTTGGCATCAGGCGGACATCACAGTGGGTTGCCTACGGGCATGATATACAGGGGTCTGATCTCCTGCTGCACCTGCAGTACCTTTCGCACCTCTTCGTCATCGAAGGCGCCAACCTCCACCGTAGCCAGGCCCAGGGCCGTAGCTTGAAGGTGAACGTTTTGAGCGACGTGCCCCGTTTCAATGCTAACGTATCTCTCACCACGCCTGCCATACCTGTAGGAGGTTCTGCCGTAGAGAGCGCAGATAACGATGTCCATAGGGGCGTTGGCAATGAATCCCTGATCGAAAGCCGCCGCGGCGAGCTTTCTCCTTGAGTCACCTGGCAAGTGCATGGTGAGCGAATGACGATCCACTTCGTAGTGGTAGATGCCCTCTGCCAACTCCTCCACGGTCCCTTTGCCTGTGAGGATGAAGATCTCCAGGGGATAGGTGGCCCCAGCGCTAGGTGCTGCTCGGAGTCTCCCACTCCCGGTAGTGCCCTGGGCGGACCAGAGTAGTTGAGCTACTTGAGTTGGAGTCAGTTGCCGTTTCCCGTATCTTCGAATCGACCTGCGTTTGGCTATGGTCTCTTCAAGTGAAGTGTTGCTTTTTAGTCGTGGAGGTGGGAGTTTGAATGCAAGCTCAGGGTTTCCCTGCTCTTCTGGAAGTGACACTCTGTTATCCTTTGATAACACCTATCGGAACAGCCATGGCTACTTTCTTGGAAATACCGGCTTGGTGGACCACGTCGATTACCTGACAGACGTCCTTGTATGCTCTCGAAGCCTCCTCAGCTAGAGAAGGAATATTCCCAGTCTTGATGGTGATACCCCTGCTCTCGAGTTCGAGAGCTACGTCCTTGCCTCTGAGGATTCGTTTGGCAGCGCTACGACTTAGAACTCTGCCAGCGCCATGGCAGGTTGAGCCGAAAGTCTCCTCCATTGCCCTGTCCGTGCCGACTGCAATGAACGAGCAGCGCCCCATATCACCGGGGATGAGTACTGGCTGCCCTATTTCTGCGTATCTCTTCGGTATGTCCGGGTGCCTGGGTGGGAAAGCTCTCGTGGCCCCCTTGCGGTGGACGCAGACCCTGAGCCTCTGACCTTCCACCGTGTGTTCCTCCACTTTCGCGATATTGTGAGCCACATCATAGACCTGTCTCATGCCAAGGCTCTGTGGAGTCCTGTCGAAGACTTTGGAAAAGCTCTCCCTAACCCAGTGGGCGATGCATTGACGGTTACACCACGCGTAGTTGGCTGCGCACGCCATAGCGGCAAAATAGTCCTTCCCCTCCTTTGACTCTATGGGAGCACAAGCGAGTTGACGGTCAGGTAGGCGAATATCGTACTTTGAGACTGCCGCTTCCATGACACGTAGATGGTCAGTGCAGACTTGGTGGCCGAAGCCTCGGGAGCCTGTGTGGATCAGAACCAGTATCTGTCCAGCCCCATTGATGCCCATAACACCAGCTGCGCCGTCATCGAAGACTTCCTTTACCACTTGGATCTCGATGAAGTGGTTACCAGATCGCAATGTCCCTGCTTGAGGCAGGCGTCTTTTCATTGCTTTGTCGGTTATGCTGCTGGGGTCGGCGCCTTTCATGCAACCACCCTCCTCAGTAGCATCCAGATCCTCATCAGAGCCGAAACCACGTTTCACTGCCCACCGGGCTCCGTCAACAATCAGTTCGTTCATCTCCTTTCGACTTACCCTTATCTTGCCCTCAGAGCCCACACCAGATGGTATGTTGGCGAATAGGCTGCTGATGAGCGAGCTGATTCTGGGTCTCACTTCGGCCTCGGTGAGGCTGGTGCGCAGCAGCCTGACCCCACAATTGATGTCGTAGCCCACTCCGCCGGGAGATATGACACCGCCCTTCAGACTCATGGCGGCCACTCCGCCTATGGGGAACCCGTAGCCCCAATGGATGTCTGGCATGGCGAAAGAGGACTTGACGATACCAGGTAGAAAGGCAACGTTGGCAACTTGCTCTGGTGTTTGTTCCTCTCGGACAGACCGTAGTATGGCCTCGCTAGCATAGATGAGGCCCGGGACTCTCATGCCAGGTTTGTAGCTGGCTGGTATTTCCCAACGGAAATCGTCTATCTTGTTGAGTTGACCTTGCCAATGTGGCATATGCTAGCTCCTAGACATCGAATATCACCCGTGCCTTATAGCCATCATTCTTG
>JADFUZ010000004.1 GCA_015222295.1 Chloroflexota bacterium
ATGTTGAGAAAGCGCTCAAAGACAAGGCCGTACTTAAGGGGATCGATATCCGTAATACCCAGGCAGTAGAGAACCAGGCTGGCGGCAGCACTGCCTCGAACGCCAAAATAGACGCCCCTCTCCTTAGTGAAGGAGATGATGTCCCAGACAACGAGGAAGTAGTGAGCAAAGTTGGTCTTCCCGATGACGTCAAGCTCGTGGCCAAGGCGTTCCTTGACTTCGGGCGTTGGCCCAGGATAGTGACTTTCCAATCCCCGCCAGCAAAGCTCGGACAGTAAATCATCAGCAGTCTTGCCGGCAGGCAAAGCCACCTTGGGTAGATGAAGCTCGGTGAAGTCCAGCTCCAGGTGGCACATGTCAGCAATACGCTGCGTGTTCTCTACGGCTTCAGGCAGATCGCTGAACAACTCAACAGCCTCCTCCGGGCTCCTGAGGTAGAAATAGTCACCAGCCATTCTTAACCTTTTCTCGTCATGCACGGAACTGTTGGTCTGAATGCACAGCAGAAGGTCGTGCGCAGGAGCATCCTCTTTATTAACATAATGGACGTCGAAAGTGGCCACAGGTGGTATGCCCAGCCTGGCACAAAGAGGAATAAGCTCCGCGTTGATTTGCTCCAGTTCGGGAATGGGGTGCCTCTGTATCTCCACGTAGTAGTCACCGAATAGCTCCCTGTACCACGAAGCCGCCTTCGCAGCCTCGTCAATCTGCCCCCGCAGAACGAGGCGGGCCAGTTCTCCGCCAGGACAGCCGGAAAGGGCAACGAGCCCCTCATGATGAAGGGCCAGAAGCTCCTTATCCACCCTGGGCTTGTAGTAGAAGCCCTCAAGGTGGCCTTTGGTGACCAACTGAATCAGGTTGTGGTATCCTTTCCTATCCTTGGCGAGTAGTGTAAGGTGCTGCGGATCTCTATGGCTCGGATCTCGGCTATGGCAATCAGCCTCAGCCACGTACACTTCGCAGCCAATGATTGGATTTATCCCCGCTTCTCTGGCCGCGACGTAGAAATCGATAACTCCGTACATGACACCGTGGTCGGTGATGGCAAGGCTATCCATGCCGAATTCCTTGGCCTTGGCAATAAGCTTCGGAATACGACACATGCCATCAAGCAAGCTGTACTCGGTATGAACGTGGAGATGCGTAAACTGCGGCGGCATTTCAAAAATTATAGCACGGGTTTTCCGGCGCTGCGCTGGGCACAATTCAGAGAATCGAGGAGTGCAAGTATTGAGACATGCTAGGGCTGTTGCCCGTTGCCTTTTTGTTGCCTGCTTTCCTCTCATGCTTCTTACCACCGCCGTTCGGCTTGAGGCGAGCAGCGTGCCCATCTATGAGTACGGCTTCGACAAATACAGTATAAGCGAGGTCACGAAAATCGATAGGGCACAACTGAGTGCGGTGGCAAGAAGGCTAGTTGATTACTTCAATTCCAGAACAGAAACGCCTCAAATCACCATAGTCAACCAGAATGGCGACGAGTTCGAACTGTTCCACGACTATGAGCTCATACATCTTGAGGACGTGAAGGGGCTACTACAACTGGACTGCGGAGTGCAGGTGGCCAGCCTCGCCTGCATCATTGCCTATGTTCTGCTTTTCTTGTTCTGGCAGAGAGGTCGCTGGCAGGATCTGGCCAGGGGCGTAAGGCAGGGGTGTGCCCTGACTCTAGCTCTCATAGCCGGGCTGGGTATCGCCTCGCTTCTGAGTTTTGAACGGCTATTCATCCAGTTTCACCTTATCTCCTTCAGCAATCGTTACTGGCTGCTCGATCCCGGCAAGGACTACCTCATTATGCTGTTTCCGGAGGGATTTTGGCAGGATGTTGCTCTGCTCTGTGGCGGAGCTGTAGCGGCAGCGGCCTTGCTTCTGGGCGGCGTTGCCTGGGCAGTACCTTTGCTCTACGAAAGGCGTAAGCCAGCTTCGTCCCTATGATGGACGAAATTTGATATGCTATAATGGCTCGGTCAGTAAGTACGGCAGGCGACGGTAGACATAGGTACAGGCACACGTCGCTGCGGAGGCGTTGAGAATGGCGACAGAGAAGGAAAAGGCGGTGGAGTTAGCCATAGAACAGATTGAGAGGCAGTTTGGCAAGGGCTCGGTCATGCGCTTGGGTGAATCCTCCATCAGCACTCCCGTGGACGCTATTTCCACTGGTTCCCTGAGCCTGGATCTGGCCCTGGGAATAGGCGGCATACCCCGAGGCCGAGTCACCGAGATATTTGGCTCCGAGGCTTCTGGAAAAACCACACTTGCCCAGCACATAATCGCCGAGGCACAGAAGACTGGTGGCATCGCTATCTATGTTGACGTCGAGCATGCGCTCGACCCCCAATATGCCGCTAACTGCGGTGTGATTGTCGATGACTTGCGTATCTCTCAGCCCGACACGGGTGAGCAAGCTTTGGAGATAACCGAGACTCTGGTAAGAAGCGGTGGTGTGGACGTGATAGTCATTGATAGCGTGGCCGCCCTGGTACCCAAGGCTGAGATAGAGGGTGAAATGGGCGACGCTCATGTTGGCCTTCAAGCCCGGCTGATGTCGCAGGCACTGAGAAAGCTGACAGCGGCGATCAGCAAGTCCCGAACCGCGGTAGTTTTCACTAACCAGCTACGCGAGAAGGTGGGCATTGTCTTTGGCAATCCAGAGGTAACTCCTGGAGGAAGGGCACTCAAATTCTACAGCTCGGTGAGGATAGACCTAAGACGAAGCGACTCCATCAAGCGAGGCTCGGAGATAGTCGGCTCAAGGGTTAGAGCCAGGGTAGTCAAGAATAAGGTGGCTCCTCCTTTTCGCACTGCCGAATTCGATATCATGTTCAGCCAGGGCATAAGCAAAGAAGGGGACCTGATTGACCTTGGCGTGGCAACAGGCGTAGTGAAGAAGACTGGCTCGTTCCTTGCTTACGGAGAGGAGAAGCTGGGGCAAGGGAGAGAAAACGCCAGAGACTACTTGAAACAACACCCCGACATTGCTTCGCAACTGGAAGCAGAACTGAGACCTTCGTCGGCTACTCGGAGGGTATCTCCTGAAGGGGTCATTGAGGATTCTGCCTAGTACCAGCAGCGTCCAGCCGGGGAATCAGCAGTTGCCAAATGAGAGTAACTTCCAACGTTGCCTTGATGCAGCCTACCGGTATCTCAACTACCGCCCGCGCAGCGAGGGCGAGATGAGGCAACGACTCCGCCAGCGCGGTTTTGATAGCGAGGCGATAGAAAAGACCATCAGCAAGCTCACGGAACTCCATTTGAGTGACGACGTCGCCTTCGCCGAATTCTGGAGGGATAACCGGCTTGCATTCAAGCTCAAGAGCAAGAGGCTGATACAGAAGGAACTGAGGGACAAAAGGGTGACACCGGAGACTGCCGAGCAGGTAACCAGGGACATAGACGATGAGGCTAATGCCTACAAGCTTGGCTGCAGCCGAATGCGCTCTCTGGCTCAACTGGACTACCCTGACTTCCACCGACGCCTGACAAGCTATCTCGGTTACCGCGGCTTTGGCTATGAAGTCATCAAACGCACGATAGCTCTGCTGTGGCAGGACAGAGAACGTCATTGGGGGCAACATTGAAATGGTAGACTGGGGTCTCGCAACCAAGATTGCCGCTGGTGGCTTTGGGATGGTATTCCTCATCCTGGTGATAATAGCCTTTGCCGTGTGGCTGACGTACCGGGGGTTCAGCAGGTTCAAGAAAGGAAGCTCGGGCAGTGAAGAGAAGAAAGGCTAGTAGAGCCATGTGTCTCTCTTCACGAACTGTATCATCGCTGGAGGAACAAGCATGTTCGGTCTGTTAGAAAGCGGCTTCCAACACTTCTACTGGGGCAATGCCGTAATGATCGGTATTGGTGCAGTCCTCATCTACCTGGCGGTCGTCAAGAAAATGGAACCCCTTCTGCTAGTTCCCATAGGATTTGGCATCCTGCTCGTCAATTTGCCCATGGGCGGCATAATGGACTACGAGTTGAAGGTAAGAGCCCCTGAAGCAGGCATCGTACTGGAAGTAGAGATGCAAGAGGGAGACAAGTTCAAAGAGGGGACTGTCATCTGCCAACTGGACTCAGGAGAGGTGCTCGCCCCGGTTTTCGGCAGAATTGACCATATCGAGATATCGCCCGGTGAACATGTGGAAGCTGGAGAGGTGGTGGCGTCGGTCATAACCATGCAGCAGACTGATCAATCCGAGCTGCCAACCGAACCCATCGGACTGCTCTCCAGGATATTCAAGTTCGGTGTTATGTGGCAGGTGCTCCCACCACTCATGTTCCTTTGCCTCGGAGCCCTGACTGACTTTGGGCCCATGCTTGCCAACCCGAAGACCTTGCTCCTTGGCGCTGCGGCCCAGTTTGGAGTCTATTTCGCCTTCTTCATGGCGCTACTATTCGGATTCAGCCTGCCCGAAGCAGCATCCATAGGAATAATCGGCGGGGCCGAAGGACCAACGACCATCTACGTCACCTCTCTACTCGCTCCCCATATCATAGGTGCCACTGCCGTAGCCTGCTACTCCTATATGGCACTTGTGCCCATCATCCTGCCCCCGGTCATAAAGCTCCTCACGTCGAAGAAGGAAAGGGCCATCTACATGAAGCCACAGCTTCGGGACGTGTCCCAGTCGGAAAAGATACTGTTCCCTGTAGTCACGACTATCATAGTAATACTGCTCGTTCCTTTTTCCGCTCCTCTGATGGGCTGCTTCATGGTTGGAAACCTGTTCCGTGAAAGTGGCGTCACGGAAAGGCTCAGCAACACTGCGCAAACGGCGCTGGTTGACATATTGACCATATTCTTGACCCTCTCCATAGGTGCCACAATGCCCGCAGAGAACTTCTTCCAGCCCAAAACCCTGCTGATCCTCGTCCTGGGAGTGGTAGCCTTCGCCAGTGCCGCCGCGGCCGGTGTGATCCTGGCCAAGATAATGAATCTCTTCGCTAAGGAGAAAATCAATCCTATGATAGGCGCCGCCGGGGTATCGGCAGTGCCTATGTCAGCAAGGGTAGTCCAGGTGATGGGACAGAAGGAGAACCCGAGGAACTTCCTGCTGATGCACGCGATGGGGCCTAACGTAGCCGGGGCTATTGGCGCTGCCATAGCTGGTGGCATATTTCTGGGCATCATAGCATAGCCCCTGTTCTGCTCTTGGGCTTGACAGCTATGCGCTGTCGAAGCTATATTTCTTGGTGACCGAGGGCCATTAGCTCAGTTGGCTAGAGCACGGTCCTGATAAGACCGGGGTCTGTGGTTCGAGTCCACAATGGCCCACTAACGCTAACATTCTATGGG
>JADFUZ010000037.1 GCA_015222295.1 Chloroflexota bacterium
CCCCACGCCCTGGAGGTATACAGAGCTCGGGATGAGAGAGCAAGGACGCTGCGTGACGAAGACGTGGATACGTTCTACGGCTGTGTTCTGTGTCAGAGCTTTGCCCCCACCCATCTCTCTGTCATAACCCCGGATAGAATTGCCAATTGCGGTGCCATAAATTGGTTCGATGGCAGAGCCGCGGCCAAGATCGACCCCGAGGGGCCCATATTCGCTATACCCAAAGGGGAGCTTATTGACCCTGTAAAGGGTGAATACAGCGGGGCGAACAAGGTGGAACAGGAAAGGTCACTGGGAACCTACGACAGAGTCTACCTTTACAGTGCCTTCGAACACCCCCATACCTCCTGCGGCTGTTTTGAGGCCATCGTCTTCTATATCCCGGAGGTAGATGGCTTCGGAGTAGTGCATAGAGACTTTGGCGGCCAGACCGTAATCGGAGAGACCTTCTCCCACATGGCCGGCGATACCTCCGGAGGCAAGCAGGTAGAAGGTAGACTGGGAACGGGTCTGGAGCAATTGCGCTCTCCCAAGTTCATCCAGGCCGACGGGGGCAGGAAAAGGATAGTCTGGCTGCCCAAGCAGATAAAGGAGAGGTATCGAGAAGCTTTCGAAGCGGATGGAGTATATGACCAAATCCCCACGGAGGAAGACGTCAAGAACCCGGACGAGCTTCTGGAATTTCTGGAAAGGGTAGGACATCCCTGGATAAAAGGAGAAGTAGAGCTCCCTGGATAGCAGGGGCCGAGAGCACTAGTACCTGAATCCCAAGAAGCACTGCAATGGAATTCAGGTCGTCAGGAGGTTCGTTATGCCAGTATCGGGGTCCGCGATTGTAAAGATGTTACCTGGGAAGAGACCGTGTAAGGACTGCGGTTTCCCTACCTGTTTCGCCTTCGCTATGAAGTTGGCATCGGGCGGAACCACCGTGGACAAGTGTCCCTACCTCTCCGAAGAGACCAAGGCTCAACTCGTGGATCTTCTCGCGCCAGCCATAAGGCTTGTAACCATAGGCTCCGGCGAGAACGCAGTTCAAATTGGCAATGAAGAGGTGATGTATCGCCACGAGAAAACATTCGTTCACCCCCCAGCCATCGCCCTTCTCGTCTCAGACACAGAGAGCCAGAGCGACGTCGAAGCGAAGGTGAGGAAAACACAAGAGCTGCAATTCCCCTGGGTCGGCGTCAACTTGAAGGCAGACCTCCTGGCCCTCCGCTTCGAATCAGCGGACAAAGACAGATTCATTAGCCTGGTCAAGAAAGTTCAGGAAACCACGAAGCTCGGCATGGTACTGATCTCTGAAGATATGGATGCCTTATTTTCCGCCCGGGATATCTGTGCTGACAGGCATCCCCTGCTGTACCCCATCACGAAGGAGAATCTGGACGCAGCACTCCCCCGGATCAAAGAAAGACCCACTCCGGTGGCGCTTCGGGGGGAGAGCGTGCCACAGCTGGTTTCTCTCACCAGCAAGCTGAAAGATGCTGGAATCGACGAAGTGGTCGTGGACCCCGGTTCCGGGAATCCGTTGAAGGCAGTAGAAGACCAAACGTTCATCAGGAGGTCGGGCCTGAAGCAAGGCTTCAGACCGCTGGGATACCCCACTATGGCCTTGCCCTGCTTCATGACAGAAGACAGGCTAAAGGAAACTTTGACTGCTTCGCTCTTTGTGAACAAGTGGGCCAGTGTCATTGTCCTTTCCGATTTCGATCAGTATTCCCTCCTCCCTCTTCTGGTTCATCGGCTCAACATCTATACCGACCCCCGCTTCCCCATGGCCGTGGAAGAGAAGTTCTACGAGGTGGGCAATCCCGATGAGTATTCTCCGGTCCTGGTGACTTCAAACTGGGCTTTGACCTACTTCCTGGTATCATCGGCGGTCGAGGCCGCCAAAGTCCCGGCCTACGTCTGCGTCAAAGACGCGGAGGGACTTGGCGTTCTCACTGCCTGGGCCGCGGGTAAGTTCGGCGGCGACTCGGTAGGAGCTTTCATCAGGAAGAGTGGTATTGAGGATAGGGTGAAGACAAGAAAGCTAGTTATCCCGGGGAAGGCAGCCAGAATCAAGGGCGAGCTTGAGGATGCTCTGAACCTCGAATGGGAGATAGTAGTCGGCCCCAAGGAAACAACTGGAATAGCCGCCTTTCTTCCCGAGTTTGCCAAGCAGCTTAGAGAATGACCACAACAGGGGAGCCAACTCGCAGAGCAATAGCCGCGATGCTGGGCTCCCACAAGAGAGAAAACAGGAACCTGATCCCCCTGCTGCAGGAAATGCAGACGGCTTTCGGGTACCTCCCCAGAGCAGCACTACGGGAAATCGCTAGCTTCCTCGAGGTGCCACCCGTTGATGTCTGGGGTGTTGCCACTTTCTATAATCAGTTCCGCTTTCTGCCCCTGGGCAAGTACCCCATCAAAGTCTGCTTGGGGACTGCCTGCCATTTGGCCCGAGGCAGGGCGATTCTGGAATCCCTGGAGAGGGAGCTTGACATCAAGGTGGGAGGCATCACGGCGGATAGCAATTTCAGCCTGGACAGGGTCGCCTGTATTGGTTGCTGTATGCTCGCTCCGGTAATGGTCGTAGGCGACAAGATCCATTCCAGGATGACGCCTTTCAAGGCCGAAGAGGCCCTGATACCTCATAAGCAGGAAATCCAGAGAGAGCTATCGGATAGTGAAGAGGCTCCTTAATCAGTGCCGCAGCGAGCCACGCGCACAATGACCTTCGAAGAGATTACCGATAAGGCGAGAGCAGAATGGCAAGCTCTTCAAGATAGCACGCACATTCTCGTCGGCACAGCCACTTGTGGCCGGGCAGCCGGTGCTTTGGACACAGTTGCTGCCTTCAACGAGGAATTGACACGACGACACATCGAAACACCAATCATTCAGGTTGGCTGCATGGGACTGTGCTATGCAGAGCCCCTGGTCGTCATATCGAAGCCCGAATTTCTCCGTATCGCGTACCACAACGTGACTCCTGAGATTGTGCCCCGCCTCGTGGAGGGCTATATCATGAGGGACGATCCCTGCCTTGAGCTGGCCCTGGGCACTCTGGAGGGAGGCGGCGAAGAAGCTGTCTCCATTCCGGAACTCCCGAGATTTGACCACGAGCTGCGCTTAATGTTGCGCCGCTGTGGCTACATCGACCCTGAGAACGCAAATCACTACCTCGCCAACGGAGGGCATAGGGGGCTGGAGAAAGCTCTCAAGAGGCCACCCGAGGAAATAATCGAGGAACTGAAGAGGTCCGGCCTTCGAGGCAGGGGCGGTGCTGGTTTCCCTGCCGGCCAGAAGTGGCAGCTGTGCCGTAGTGCCCCAGGCACACCAAAATACGCCATATGCAACGCCGATGAAGGGGACCCCGGCGCCTTTATGGATCGGGATATCCTGGAGAGCGACCCGCAACAAGTTATCGAGGGCATGATTATTGCCGGCCGCGCCATTGGTGCCGCACAGGGCTACATCTATGTTCGCGCCGAGTATCCTCTGGC
>JADFUZ010000038.1 GCA_015222295.1 Chloroflexota bacterium
GGGCGATACGCCGCAGGGCCGGGAGGTCCTTCTCCCACAACTGGTTCTGGAGTGTCTTGTTGGCCGTGGAGACGAACGCCCTTCGACTGCTCCACATGAGGGGGATGAGGTAGGCGAACGATTTGCCGCTGCCGGTGCCGGCTTCAATGAGCGCGTGCTGACCCTCATCCAGAGCACGCTTGACCAGAACAAATATGCTAATACTATGCCGTGCTTACCGGGTGGTGTCAATATGGGGACATGAGTTCTCGTTCTCTGGCCGCATTTGACGAATCGCGGTCTGCGAGTATAATACTTCCAATCCTCGATCATACACTTCCAATGGAGATGGAAGTATGTCATACGGCTATACCTACACCTTTCCTGCGCTACGCGGCATACAAGCGGGGCGTGAGTACTACGTTGCGATGTGTCCCCTGAAGCTACTGCCCAGGATCTTTCTGTTCGATGAAGCCCCCGTTCCGCCCGAGCTGCGTGCCCAGCGAACGCTAAATCGTGCCCGTGTGCCGGAGATTGCCCGTTACATCCTGGAGAATCAGCACGACTACGCCTTCTCTGCTATCACTGCGGCCATTGATGGCGAAGCGAGCTTTGAGCCAGCCGACATGGGCGATGGTACGTCCGATGTTGGGCGTCTGACTGTGCCGATGTCTGCCCGGTTTGTGATCAATGACGGTCAGCATCGGCGAGCTGCGATTGAAAAAGCGCTGGAGGAATGCCCTGAGCTGGGCGACGAGACGATCGCTGTCGTCTTTTACCTGGACGAAGACCTGCGCCGCAGCCAACAACTTTTTGCTGATCTGAACAAGCACGCCATGCGCCCGACTAAATCATTGGGGATTCTCTACGACCGTCGTGACCCCCTCGCTGGGTTGGCTCGCCATCTGGCCCGCAATGCGAATCTTTTCAAGGGATTTACCGAAACCGAGAAGACCTCTATTTCGAACCGCTCCACCAAACTCTTCACTCTGAGCGCCATCTACCAGGCAACCGGCGCTCTGCTAGGCAAAAGCAAGAAGGATTCGATAAACGACGCCGAAAAGGAACTAGCGCTACGCTTTTGGGATGAGCTAGTAGAGGTAATCCCGGAATGGCAATTGGCAATCAAGCGTGAGGTAAGCAGCGCTGAGTTGCGTCAAGACTACGTTCACGCCCACGCCGTCACCTTGCACGCGCTAGGTATCGCTGGGCACGCTCTGTTGGAAGCCCATCCTGATGGCTGGCCACAACGGTTGCAACACCTGCGCCAGATTGATTGGTCGCGCAGTAATGTCGAGGTGTGGGAAGGCCGGGCCATGTCAGGGGGGCAAATGAGCAAGGCTCGACGAAATGTCCAGGCTACAGCCATCTTTCTCAAGAGAACCCTTGGTCTGATCCTAACCCCTGCAGAGCAACAGGCCAAAGCTCGCCTCGTTTCCATCAAGCATGAATCCGCATCTGCAACATAGGGATGACGTAATGTCTACCACGGAACCGTCCGAAAAAGCGTCCATCTTCAAGCGTCACTCACTGGACGACATTTACGAGGAAATTCGCCAAGTCTACCTGAATTATCCGTATCCCTGGGTAATTGGCTATAGTGGTGGTAAAGACTCGACCACAGCCCTGCAATTGGTCTGGTACGCGTTAGCCGAGTTGCCTCCCGAACAGCGACGGAAACAGGTATACGTGATCTCATCTGATACATTGGTGGAAACGCCCGTCATTGTAGACTACATTGACGAAACCCTACAACGCATTGATGAGCGCGCAGTTGAGACCGATATGCCTTTCACGACTCAGAAATTGACTCCCATCCTGGATGATACCTTCTGGGTCAATCTCATCGGGCGTGGCTACCCAGCCCCCAATCGGCTTTTCCGTTGGTGCACCGAACGTTTGAAGATTAGTCCCTCCAATCGTTTCATCCTGAGCAAGGTGGCCGAATACGGTGAGGTGGTTCTGGTTCTTGGCATCCGTAGGGGCGAGAGTGCTACCCGTGACCAGGTCATAAATATGCACCGCTTCCGGGGGCATCTTTTGGCCCGACACGGTCAACTGCCCGGGGCGTGGGTGTATATGCCGATAGAGCATTTCTCCACAGATGACGTTTGGAAGTACCTGCTCCAGGTCCCCTCCCCGTGGGGTGGTGACAACCGTAGCCTGGCCTCATTGTACCGATCAGCCAACGACGGCGAGTGCCCGATGGTCGTTGATGATATCACTCCCCCCTGCGGCAACAGTCGCTTTGGCTGCTGGACATGCACAGTGGTTGATCGAGATCGTTCTATGGAAGCTATGATCGACTCTGGCGAAGAATGGATGATCCCTTTGCTTGAGCTTAGAGATTGGCTATCTTCCACACAAGATCCCGCGATAAAGCCGAAGCAAAGAGAATTCAAAGGCCGAAATGGGCGGGTGAGGATCACAGACAAGGGGTTGCTCTGGCGCACTTACACCGCTGAGACCTCAAGGGAAATCCTGCAACGTCTGTTACAAGCTCAAGCCAAGGTACAGGAATATGACCCTGATTTCGTCTTGATTAGCGGGGACGAGCTAAAGGAAATCCGTCGCCTATGGCTGACCGAGCGCCAAGATTGGGAGGACTGGTTACCAAGAATCCACGCTGAAATGACAGGCCAATCCATAGACTGGGACATCAATGATGTAAGCATGCCTGGCCGGCTAGAACTTGACCTGTTGCAGAGGATTGCGCCCAAGCACAATGTCCCGGCACAACTATTGCAGAAGCTAATAGATGCTGAGTGGCAGTACTACGGCATGCATCGCCGAGGTTTGATTCACAAGACCATAGAGAAAATCTTGGATGAAGATTGGCGTACTCTTGAAGAGATTCAGGCTGAAGTGGAACTACGCCAGCAACAAACCAACGAGCCAGTGGAGACAGCATGATCATCCGAAAGGTCGAGTTATCAGACTTTGGCATCTATGGCGGCAACGAGACTTTCGACCTGACCCCAGTACCGTTGAATGGCTTCAATCGTCCTGTTGTCCTGTTCAGTGGCAAGAATGGTGCCGGCAAGACAACTATTATTGAGGCTATTCGCCTGTGCCTGCACGGCTCCTTGGCCCTGGGCAATCGGGTTAGTCGAGCAGCTTATGAAAGCTACCTGGCCAAACGTATCCACGATCCCTTAAACTTGGCTGATCAGCCAACCTCAGCCAAAGTGGGGTTAGTTCTGGACCACGTCAGCGTGGGACGCAAGCAGACCTATCGCGTTGAAAGAAGATGGTGTTTGGCTCAAGATAAGGTGAAGGAAGAACTCGATGTCTGGATTGGGGAAGATGGACA
>JADFUZ010000039.1 GCA_015222295.1 Chloroflexota bacterium
TCATACATCAGAAGAGATGGCAGGCCACCATATGGTCCTTGCCAATCTCTTTAAGTTTGGCTCTCTCTTGCTGGCACATCGGTAGGGCGCTTGGGCATCGCGGGTGAAAGCGGCAACCCGGCGGCGGGTTCAACGCATCAGCCAGCGCCCCGGGGATGGTCTGCAGTTCCCTTCCCGGCATAGGAACGGCCTCCAGCAAAGCCTTGGTATAAGGATGTAAGGGGTGGAGGAATAGCTCTTCAACGCCGGCCACCTCGCAGAGCCTTCCAGCGTACATAACCGCCAGCCGGTCACAGACTTCAGACGCCACTCCCAGGTTATGAGTAACAAAAAGAACAGAAGCCCCTCTATCCGCCTTGATGCGCCGGAAGAGTTCCAGCACCTGCGCCTGGATGGTGACATCAAGCGAGGTAGTCGGCTCATCGGCGATGAGGAGCTCCGGAGAGCAGGCCAGTGCCATGGCAATCACTGCCCGCTGTTTCATCCCCCCGGAGAGTTCGTGAGGGTAATGAGCGGCGACACGGGCCGGGTCGGGGATTTCCACATCTTTCAGCATATCAACCGTGAGCACGCTGGCTTCGTCTCTTAGTCGCCAGAGAAGTCTCCTGAACAGGGGGAGATGGCTCAAGAAGCGGGGCTCAAGGGGATGAGGCCCCTCGGCTATCTTGCTGTAAAGCCTGCTCTGCCAAAACCAGAACGGCCTCTTCAGGCCGGCGGCGAGGCCGTTTCCATCGCTGAGCAAGCTATCTACCCGTTGCTTCGCCTGGCGGCCCAGTTCCTGGCGTCGGTGAAGCAGGAAAACTTCGGAGATCTGGTCACCGATGGTAAAGACGGGGTTTAAAGCAGCCCCTGGCTCCTGGAAGACCATGGATATCTTGTTGCCGCGAATGGCCCTCATCCTATCCTCTTTCAATTTGAGCAGCTCAAGTTCACCGCCGCTATCCTTATCACAAAAGACGATGCTGCCCGATTCTATCTTGCCGGGGTAGGGGACGAGACGGAGAATGGCCAGAGCGGTCATTGACTTTCCGCTACCGGTTTCGCCTACTATACCCAGCGTCTCTCCCTGCCTGATGTCCAGGTCCAGATCATCGATGGCGTGGACAACACCCTCATAGGTGTAGAACCTAACGGAGAGGTCTCTTATCCTGATAAGATCTTCCATCTAGCGCCTCGCCAACCTGGGATCAAGAATATCCCGGAAGGCATCACCAAGAAGATTCCAGCCCAGCACAAAAAAGAGGATAAACAGGCCGGGAATGGTCACCGCATACCAGTACTTCAACGTGTTACCCGGCGGCCCTACGATCCAGTTACGGGCGAACGAAGTGAGCTGCCCCCAGTCGGCGTAGCCTTCGGGTGCGCCCAGGCCCAGAAAGCTCAGGGCTGCTGCTGCCAGGACTATTGCCCCTATGTCCAGCGAAGCCATGACAAGAGTGGGGTAGATAGCGTTGGGCAGTGCATGGCGAATTATGACCCTGCCGCTTGAGGCACCCAACCCACGAGAAGCCTCGATATAGTCCTCCTCGCGTACCTGGAGTATGTCGCCGCGGATGAGCCGCGCATAGGAAGGCCACGAGACAGCGGTAAGAGCGATCATAACGCTCCTTACGCTGGGGCCTATGGCAGAGACGATTGCCATGGCCAGAATGAGGGCGGGAAAAGCCAGGAAGATGTCAGTGATGCGCATGATGATCTCGTCGATAATCCCACCGAAGTAACCGGCCAGGCTGCCCAATACGATTCCTATGGCAACCACAATACCTATTACAACCAAGCCCACCTGAAATGCAGTGCGCGTGCCCCATATTACCCCGTAGAAGATATCGTACTGCCCCTCGGTGGTGCCGAAGATGTGCTCGTTGGAGGGAGGCTGTGGCGTGGGCGAGTAACCGTCGCGGGGTATAATATAGGGGTCCCGGTGACCTTCAGGCACTGGAGCGATGAGAGGAGCGAAGATGGCGAGGATGACAAAGAAGACAAGAATTATGATGCCGATGAGCGAGAGGGGGTTCCTGAGCAGCTGACGTGCCATGAATTTCCAGTCGGTCATTGCACTGCTGCTCCTAACCTCACTCGCGGGTCGACGCGGGTGTAGAGGATATCCACCACCAGGTTAACCAGCACAAATAGGAAGGCATTGAACAGCGCGAAGCCCAGCACCGATGCTATGTCGAGACGAACCGCCGACTGCCAGGCCCACCAGCCTATTCCCTTGTAGTTGAAGATGGTCTCGGTAATAACCACACCATTCGCCAGGGCGGCAAGCAGATAACCTGATACTGTTATCACCGGGATGAGGGCGTTGCGGCGGGCGTGCTTATTGACCACTACCCTTTCAGAAAGCCCCTTGGCCCTGGCGGTGAGAACGTATCCCTTGCCCAGAGATTCCAGCATGCTGGAGCGCATCAGCCTCATAATAAAGGCCACATTTACCACCGAAAGCGTTATCACTGGCAGGACAAGGTGTCTTAAGGCATCGAGAAAGACAGGTCCGTTAAGATTGAGGATGGCGTCAAGTGTGTTGATATGAGTATAACGGACAAACTCGGCGGAGTTAACCACCATGTCCATCTGGATACTCAGCCGGCCCGGCGGTAGCAGGCCGCGGAAGTAGCCGTAAAAGATCATCATCAGTAGCAGCCCCAGCCAGAAGGTGGGCAGTGACCATCCGACGATGGCCGCCACCCGCGTTCCATGGTCAAGTGGCTTGTCTTTGTGGGCGGCGGCCTGACTACCGAGGACGATACCGACCAGAATGATAAGCGGAGTGGCGAACATAGCCAGTTCCAAAGTAGCCGGCAGAAAATGCCAGATAGCATCCCAGACAGGCATCCCAGCCACATTTGACCAGCCCAGATTACCGGTTAATACCTCACCTATCCACCTGGCGTACTGTACGAAGAACGGCTGATCGAGACCGTACTGCTCGATAATAGCCGGCAAAGCCGTCAACTGCCTGATGCTAGTGACATAAAGAGTTGCCCGCTGTATTGGGGAGAAGAACATTGTAATGCCGTAGATGAACAAAGTCACCCCGATCAGCACCGGGACGAGAAGAAGCAGGCGTCGAAAAATGTAAGCTCTCAGTTCCAAAGCAAGCCTTTATACCATAGAGAGACCCCCGCTGGCAAGCGGGGGTCTCTACTCATCTCACCGAGCTCACCAGGAGCTCCGCAAGATCAATGCTCGCTTTCGGGGCCACAGATGCACATATTAAAGAAGAAGGCATCTAAGCCCAAGTTAGGCAGGTCCTTGTGTAATACGATGTCCGCAACATCCTCCAGTTCCTCGATGTAAGCCCGCGGTACATCTACATAGTCGGCATCCCCGTTCAGGAACGACAGCTTTCGTGTAGTCCATTCTGTGACAAGCTGGGTTATAACCCAGTCAAACGCCACAGGCTCTCCCCAGTAATCATCGAATCTTTCCAGCTTGATCTGGCTGCCCTTCTCCCAGAGGTTCAGCTTCCAGGGTCCGGTACCATTGGCCTTGTCGAAGAGCTCCGTGTCGCCTTCGTCCTGGGGTTGGTTGTAGTCCATCCAGGTCGCTTCGGTGCCGTCCCAGCCGCCCTGAGCAATGCACCATTCCTTATCGACAATCGCGGCACCTGAGTAGCACAGAATCTGGGGGAAGATTGAGGCCCAGAAGTTACCGCCACCTAGCGTGAATACCACCGAATCGCCATCAACCTCTACCGCTCCATCGATATCCGCAAAAGTAACATCACCACTGCCGCCAACACCAAGCAGCGGTCCGTAAATCAGCCAGGCGGGTCCACCCGGTCTATCCTGGACCATCCACCGCTCGAAGGAATACTCCACGTCTTCAGGGGTCAGGTCGCCACCTTCGTGGAACTTGACGCCCTCACGGATCTTGAAGCGATAGGTGGAGTCTGTCGGATTGAACTCCCACTCGGTAGCCAGCTTTGGTACAAAGTCACCGGTGCTTTCGCCGCCATAGAACAA
>JADFUZ010000005.1 GCA_015222295.1 Chloroflexota bacterium
GCAGGCCGGTTGGCAGATCTACGCCCTGCCTCAGGCTCGGATCATCCACTATGGTGGCCAAACCATGAATCGGGTCATGCCGCACAAGTATGAGCTATTGCTGTCTCACAAGATGCTTTTCTTTCGCAAACACGTTGGAGAAGGGGCTGCCAACGTGTACCGGATGACCCTCGGACTCTCGACCGCGGCCAAACTCCTATGGTGGACACTTGTTGGGTTGCTACAAAGAAGCCACCAGACCAGCAAGGAGAAGAGACAGTTACATTGGTACCTTCTGAAACGATTCCTTGGAGGAAGTAGGCAATGATAACCAGTCACAAACACGGGTATCTGTTCATAGAGATTCCACTGACCGCTTCTTGGGCTGTTCGCCATGAGCTCTGCAAATACTATGGAGGCACTCCAATTCTTCACAAACACGCGTCCTATCCAGAATTCCGGAGAATTTCAACAGCCGATGAAAGGGGCTATTTCGTCTTTGCCACTGTGCGTAATCCCCTTGATGTAGCCGTCAGTCGTTATTTCAAGCTCAAGACAGATCACAAAAGCGTTTTTACTGATGCTGAATCCCTCAAGGCATCAAGAGTTGACTATTCTGATCTTAAGAAATACCGGTTTGTCGAGGAGGAGAATGCCACTTTCGAAGATTACTTTCGGAAGTACCACAGAAGACCCTTTAACGGTATGATTCATCTTTCAAGCGGTAACACCGATTATGTTATGCGATACGAAAGATTGCAGGGTGATTTCTCTGAGGTATTACGCCGCTTGGGAATCGAGCAAGCAAGACCTGTTCCCGTAATGAACAAGACGCCCAGTAAAAAGGCACAGTGGCAATCTTATTATACAGCCAGCATTATTGAGCAAGCGAAGAGAAATTTCGGGCCTTTTATGCAAAGGTGGGGTTATGAGTTTACCGCTGACTGGGGGGATTACTCCCCTTCTTGGATCAAGGAAGCTGAGTTTCGCTTGCTCAGCATGGTAGCAAAACTCTACTTAACCCGGTTTAGGTACAGTCAAGGGGTTAGCGCTAAACTTGTGCGGCTACTGCGTGCGTTCTGGATAAGGTGATCCAAGAATGTCGGTCGAGTGATCTTACGTCGAGGAGATCGGCTACCGCTGACCCAAACTGGAGGGCAGATCTGGTGGATCCGCCCAACTGAGGTCGTTCATTACAACGACCAGAGCAGAGTCCAGTTCCACCGCAAGTTATGCGGGCCACGGCGCGCGGATCGCTTCAAGTGCCTGCTGCGCCTGGCTTGCAATCCTCGCCTGGCCATCGTTGCCCTGGGTGCTCCCCGCTCACCCTTCCTCGACGTCCGCGCACGCTCCTAGCGCCGCCTGCTGGCCGAGCTGCCGTGGATGGGAGGGAGATGGGGAGAGAAGGGGACGGGGAGATAGGGAGACAAGGGGACAAGGAGACAGAGAGACTGGGGGAGGAGAGGAGCAGGGGAGAGGGGGAGTTAGAGGGACGGGGAGACAAGGGGAGCGGGGGATGTGGCACTGACGTGATCCCCCAATGCGGCTGCTTCCCGCTCGGACGGACTACTCCACTGCGTCGCTGGCCTCTTGCCGGATCTCCAGGTAGCGGACGATGGCCTGAGCAAAGGCATCAAAGTCGCCCAGGTGCCGTTTGAGGATACCGAAAACCGCACTGTTGTCGATCCGTGCATAGTCATGGACAATGAGGTTCCTGAACTTGGCCATGTTGATGAGCCTGGGGAGCAGTCCAGGGGGGACAACCTCCTCTTCGCTCAACACGACGAAGACATCTTTGTTGGCCTCAGGTGTCCGGAATCCCTCTTGGGCGATGATGTGTTGCCCGATATCGAGGCAGGCCTCCACTGCCAGGTGCAACGTCCGCTCTACAGTGCGGTGGATCAACTTGTTCTCTGTGTACGTCTGTAAGTCAACGTCCTGGAGCTCCAGCAAGTCGTTCACGTATTCGTTGAGCAGCTTCAAGCGTTCTAGAACCACGTCTTGCTCGTCCATCGAGGCCTACCTCCCGGATTCGTTTTAGCAGGGCCTGGCTATGGAAATCTAGCAGCGGTTTGACGTCAAAGTAGATTTTCATGGCGCGCACCTCAAAGGCGATCCGATCAAGCCGATTTCGTTCGTACAGCAGGATCCCGTCTCGAACGACTTGATAGGCCAGCAGGGAAGAGGCGCGATTGAGGACGGTGACCTGCACTTCTCGATCGGCAAAGTCATCCAGCGCGACCATCAGTTGCAACTGTCGCTCCACAGACTCTTCCAGCCCCAGGTCAGGGTCCAGGAGAACGGCAATGTCCACGTCGCTGAGATGGCTGGCCTGATCGCGAGCGACTGATCCGAACAAGTAGGCAGCGATCACGTCCCCTTGCTGGATCAAGTATAAAGTTATGGCCGGCATGTCAACCGACGGCGTTCCTTGTTTCATCGTCCTATCCTTCTCTCTCCAGTTTAGCCAGGAAATCGTGCGTCTTTTCGATCATTAGGGTACCTATCACCTGTCATCTCTTATCATAGTCATATTCTAGCACGGCCCATCAGGTCTGGCAAGCCCGGCAAGAAGGGCAGATTCCGAATTATCACGCATCACGCGCTACGAGCCGTATTGGAGATTCACACGAGACCAACCCCATGCGCCTTTGCTACGTCTTGCTTTCTCCTACCTTCGGTATGCACCAATACACGGCCGACCTGGCCAACCGGAC
>JADFUZ010000040.1 GCA_015222295.1 Chloroflexota bacterium
CGGTAGCTGTGTGGGGATTGTCATTGATGGATGTCCCGCGGGCCTACCCGTTGCCCAAGAGGACATTCAGAGAAAACTGGACAAGAGAAGACCAGGTGGAAGTCCAGCATCTACAGGGAGGGTGGAGGAGGATAGAGTGGAGGTCCTCTCCGGTGTCTGTGATGAACGGGCCACAGGTGCTCCCATCTGCTTGCTGACGTGGAATGCGGATGTAGATTCAGGTGAGTATAGAAAGTCGAGGTTTCTGCCCAGACCGGGTCATGCCGACTATACTGCCTTCATGAAATATGGGGGCTTCAACGATTTCAGAGGTGGAGGCAGGTTCTCGGGCAGAATCACCGCCGCCTTCGTTGCGGCTGGAGCCGTGGCCGGGAAGATACTTGGTCTGGCTGGTATCGAGGTGCTGGCTCACACCCTGGAAATAGGGGGGGTAAGGGCGGGGTTAAAGGAGTTCGGGGAAATAAAGGAGAATGTCGGAAAGAGCCACGTCAGGTGTGGTGACCCGCAGGCTGAGCAAGCCATGTGCGGGGCAATCGAGAGAGCCAAACAAGAGAACGACAGTATTGGCGGAATCATAGAAGGCATAGCCATCAATGTGCCGGTTGGCCTGGGTGAGCCGGTCTTTGATACTCTGGAGGGGGATCTGGCGAAGGCCCTGTTTGCCATCCCAGGAGTGAAGGGTGTCGAGTTTGGGTCAGGTTTCTCTGCTGCACGAAAAAGGGGGTCCGAGAATAACGACGCGTTTGTTATTAGGGAGGGTAAGATAGCCACTGCCACTAACAATGCTGGTGGCATACTCGGCGGCATAAGCAGTGGCATGCCGGTGGTCGTCAGGGTCGCCATCAAGCCGACTTCTTCCATAGCACTGAGACAGGACACGGTGGATATGAAAAACATGAAGAGTGCTAGCCTCACGGTCAAGGGAAGGCACGATGTCTGCATTGTCCCCAGGGCCGTGGCCGTGGTGGAGTCGATGATGGCGGTGACTCTTTGTGACTTCGCCATGAGGGCTGGACTCATACCGAGGGTCGCAAGATGAGACTGGAAGATCTAAGAAGCAAAATAGACGAGACCGACACCAGGATTGTCGAGCTCATAGCTGAGAGGCTGAAGATTGCCGAGGCAATAGGAGAGATAAAGAGGCGGGAGGGAGCCCAGATCGAGGACGTGGTAAGAGAGAAGATAGTCCTGGAACAGGTTAAGAGTGTTGCCCGGAGAGAAGGTGTAAGCCAGGAGGATATGGAAGGCATCTACAGGCAAATAGTGACCGTGTGCAGGGAGAGACAACAGGTGAAGGTGGCTTTTCAAGGTGAAGCTGGTGCGTATAGTGAAGAAGCAGCTCTCAGCTTTTTCGGGCCGACAACCCAGGTCGAGCCGTACGAAGGCTTCGACGCGGTGTTTAAGGCGGTGGAGAGCGGTGAAGCGAGATTTGGGATTGTACCCATTGAGAACTCGCTGGAGGGGAGCGTAAGCCAGGTATATGACCTGCTTCTGGATTCGGAGCTAAAGGTGTGCGGCGAAATAGAACTGCGAGTCGTCCACTGCTTGATAGTCAACCCTGAGACCAGGCTGGACCTGATAAAGAAGGCCTATTCTCACCCACAGGCTCTGGCTCAGTGCCGGAGTTTCCTGAGACAGCTCGGCTGTGAGCTGATCCCCACCTATGATACGGCTGGTAGCGTGAGAACGGTGAAGGAGAAAGGGATAGTAGATGGTGCTGCTGTCGCCAGCGCCAGGGCGGCCCAAATCTACGGGATGAAGGTCATTGCCCGGGGGATAGAGGACAATCCGAGCAATTTCACCAGGTTCTTCGTTCTGTCCGAGCAGGATTCCCCGGCGTCAGGGTCTGACAAGACCTCCGTAGTCTTCTCCGTGAAACACGAACCGGGGGCGCTACATCGGGCACTCGAGGAGCTTGCCGTCAGAAACATCAGCCTGAGCAAGCTTGAGTCAAGGCCTACGAGACGAAAGCCGTGGGAGTACAACTTCTACCTGGATTGCGACGGTCATCGAGAAGACGAGGCAGTGCGAGAGGCGCTAGCGGGTTTGGAGCGCACTTCGCTGTTTGTGAAGCTCCTGGGGTCATATCCCAGGTCGGTTCCGAGGATTCGGAGTGAGCGATGAAGATAGCGATAGTCGGTGGGGCTGGGAAGATGGGGCGGTGGTTTGCCAGGTTTCTGCTAGGAGATGGCAAGGATGTTGCCATAGCAGGCCGCAACAGGGAAAGGCTATTGGAAACAGGGAAGGAGCTGGGCGTTGAGACTATGACCGGTCTGAAGGGCATCGGTAGCGCTGACGTCATTCTGATTTCAGTCCCCATAGACAGCTTCGGGGAGGTAGTGGAGCAGATCAGCCGGCATGTGCGTCCGGGGCAGATCATCGTGGATATCACGTCCGTCAAGGCGTTTCCAGTGGAGACAATGCACAGGTATCTGAAGGACTCCCTGGTATTGGGTGTGCATCCGATGTTTGGTCCCGGCGCGAGGGATATTGCGAATAAGAACTTCGTCCTGACGCCCACGAATGAGGAGGAGAAGGCTCTCGCTCGGAAGGTAGAGCGATATCTCCAAGCCAAAGGGGCCAGGGCTACTCTGATGTCTCCCCGTGAGCATGATGAGATGATGGCTATCGTATTGGGCCTCCCCTCTCTCATAGCCACAGTCTCAGCCGACACTCTGCTGGGCTTCGACAAGCTGGGCCTGGCGAGGGAGATTGGCGGGACGACGTACAAAGTCTTGCTGATGCTGGCAGAGAGCGTCGTTTCAGAGGACCCTGAACTCTACGCCTCCTTGCAGATGAGGCTACCCAGGATAGCGGAAATCGGACGGCTGCTTGGTGAAAGAGCAGGGACCTGGGCAGACCTGGTGGAAAGGCAGGACAGGCAGGCATTCATCCAGAGGGCAAGTCGCCTGAGAAGCGAACTCAAGAAAGCTGACCCCGATTTTGGCAGCTCCTACGAAGACATGTACAGGGTGGTGGAGGGGTTGTAGGGTCAACCGATTACTGGGGCAGCTTCTCGAGCCCGGCAACTTCGCGCACCGTATTGACAAAGTAGCGGTAGCTTTCAAACGTCACGTCGGGTGGCACAAGATGGTCCACGGACGGGAAGTAGCCACCGGACTCCAGCAGAAACGGCACTTTGGACATGACTTCCTCGTGGATGGCATCCTTGCCTTTAAGCAGGGCCCGTTTGTCTATGTTGCCGCCCAGTATCAGGTCCTTGCCGTACTTCCTCCTGAGGGCGACAGCGTCGTTGGCCGCAGCGCATTCGAGAGGCCAGCAAAAATTGATCCCGCTCTCCAGCCATAGCGGGATAAGCTCGTTGAGATTTCCGTCGCTGTCCACAAAGATCACGTCGATACCCGAACTGCGGAGCAAATCTGTCATCTTCTTGTAGCGAGGCATCATGAATTTCCTGAACATGTCGGGGGAAATCAACGGGCCGGTCTTGAAGGCCATGTCCTCCCAGAACATGGCACCGTCAATCCTCATATCCTTCAAGGTGAGCTTGATGCATTCAGTCTCCATGTAGCATATTTGCTCCATCATATCCTCAATCAGGCCTGGGTCATCGTAGAACATGAGAAGTAGCCTTTCCAGTCCCATCCATTCCCGCAGGAAGCCAAAGAAACTCCCCACATGTAGCATCGTTGGCTCATCCCTGTTGTTCATTTTCTGGACGTAGGCATCCCAATCAGAAGGCCAGCGCTCGGGGGTATTGGGGTCCAGTCTCTTCCTGTATTCTTCCCAGGAAGCTCTATCCTTGACCGGATGGTCGAGGTACATGGGCATTTTCTGCGGGTCGTCTTTGAACACCCTGACCTTCTGACCACCTTCATTTGTCAGAGTGATGGTGTGTTCGTCCTCTTCGAGAGGCTTCGGTTCGTAAGAGGGCACTATGGGTGGAATCGCGTATACGTAGCTGGCTCCATACACGTCGAGCCTCTTGTCGATATACAGGCCGGATTGGATCTCGCGCAACTCTCGCATATGGTCGAATTGGAAGTAGCGGCGACGGAAGCGGCTGTCCAGTATCTGCTCGGGCGCCCCCTGCTTGACCCATTCACCGGGCGTTTCCATCCAGAAGTCGTTGATCAAGGGCGACATCAGGCATAAATCGCCAGGCCTCTCAAACCGGCAAATGCCCAGGAAGCGCTCTCTGTTTGACACGCCCGTGTGTGACTCTCCTCTAGCTCTCCTCCAGTATTATCCTGGCGGCTATGCTGGCTGCCCTCTCGGCAGGTTTCCGGCATTTCTCTGTTCCCCCATCCGCAAGGAACTGGTCCCATTCCTTCGGGTCCCACATGTCGTATTCTCTGCCCATTATTAGGGGGCGTATGTCAGCGCACTTGGTGCTACCCCATTCCTCTTTGAACTCCTCGCAGAGCCTCCACGCTTTCGTTTTGTTCTTTCGGAATTCCTGCACGCCCTCGGGAGTATTGTAGCTTGGGTCAGATAGTCTCTCCTTGCCAAACACCAATCCCAGCGCCACGAGTCCGGCAACTAGGGCGCCGCATGTTTCGCCTCTGCTCGCAAGGCCGGGCATGAAAGTAGTTGCCTTCACCAGCAGGTCCTTTCCTCCAGGCAGGTCAAACTCCTCCTGCAAGGCAGCCATTGTACCCTGGGCGCAGCTAATCGACTCCGCCTCATAGTCCCCTGCCTTCTTTGCCGTGCGGTCAACAATTTCGGCTTTCTTGCTTTCAGATAACACGTCAATTTCCCTCCTCAATAGATACGCATATCCTTGCCATTCTCGCATGAGGGCTGGCGGCGAGTAGTGCTTGAGATTGAATCAACAGGCAC
>JADFUZ010000041.1 GCA_015222295.1 Chloroflexota bacterium
GTGGCGACCCTAAACCGCTCAGAGAAGTCGAAATCGCCCGGCTTTTTCGTTGTGTTTATGACGACCACGCTCTCCCGGTCCATTCCGGCTGTGACGTCGGTTGAATCGATCATATGTGGATCCAGTACTACCACGATATCTGGGTGGTAGATCTGGCTTCTCAGGTGTATCTCGCCGTCGGAGATGCGGGCGAACGCTTTGACTGGTGCACCTCTGCGTTCGCCACCAAAGAAGGGAAACGACTGGACCCCCTTGTGGCCATCCTTGAGTGCGGCACTCGCGAGCAAGTTTGCCGCGGTAACGGCACCCTGTCCTCCTCTCCCATGGAACCGGATTTCCAACATTCTAGTTTCCCTCCTTCATTCTGATCTTCCTCCTCCTACTTTGAAGCAAACGCCCTGGACCGGCCAGGTCTGAAACGCCTATGCATTGCCGTAATCGTAGAATCCCTTGCCGGTCTTGCGTCCTAGCTGACCGGCTGCGACCATCTTCTGCAGCAGTATCGGGGCGGCCAATTTCGGATCCTTGTAGTCTCGGTACATGGCCTCGGCAATATTGTAGATGACATCCAGGCCGATCAAGTCGGACAGCGTCAAGGGACCCATAGGGTGATTGAAGGACAGTGTCACACACGCATCGATGTCTTCCTTACTAGCAAACCCCGACTCCAATAGCTTCATGGAGTCAAGCAAGAAGGGCATGAGCAAGCGCGTGCTGAGAAAGCCCGGGGCGTCCTTCGCCACCCAGCTTGCCTTGCCCAGCGATTGTGCGAATGCGGCCGCCTGGTCTAGCGTCTCCTGGCTGGTGAGGATGGTTTTCACCAGTTCTACCCCCTTCATCAGAGGGACCGGGTTCATGAAATGTACGCCGCAGACGCGGTCCGGCCTTTGAGTAGCCATGGCCATGTCCAGGATGGAAAGAGAAGAGCTGTTGCTAGCCAGGATGGCATCCCTGGAACAGACCTTGTCCAGCGAGGCAAAGATCTCCTTCTTGAGTTTCAGGTCCTCGTATGCCGCCTCGATCACCAGGTCGGCAGCCTCCATATCCTGTAGTCTTGTGCTCTTGCTGATTCGCCCCAGGATTTCATTCTTTCTGTCAGGGATGATTTTCTCTTTGGACACCAGGCGGTCGAGGTTGCTTGTGACTGCATTGTAGCCCCGGTCCACAAACTCCTCGCTCACATCATTCAGAAGGACACCGTAGCCACCCGCATCAGCACAGACCTGGGCAATGCCACTTCCCATGGTGCCGGCACCCACGATACCAACTGTCTTGATTGCTGTCGTCTGTCCCTTCATTAGCTCCTCCTCTCGCAGCCAGTTGCCAGTTTCAAAGGTTGTTGTAGATGACCCAGTCCTCGCCCACTATATACCGCAAATCCTCAGCTCTCACGAGAACAGCCCCCGATCAAGATTCCCGTGTGGCCATGCGCGTGCGAGTCCTGGCTTGTGGGTGGGTCTGTAACGACTTGCGGCCTCGGCGCATACTCCCGGGGTAGGAGCCTCCTGCCTGAGCAGGGGCTTGTCTGATGCCAGAATGTCGGGTTCGGTTTCCACCCTTCTAGACAAAAGCAAACGCCCGCCTGGGGTTATCCACCATGATGGTATGTATTTGCTCCTCCGTCATGCCCTTGGCGCGCATCACCGGTAGAGTATTGTGCATGATGTGGGCATATCCCCAGCCCCCGTAGGTACGACGCTGTGTCTTGTTCCATATGTCCTGGGATATGAGGATCTGGTTCAGGTAGCCTTTGTCGATGAGTTCCATAATCTCATTGATCCTGTGCGCGTCGTTGGGCAGGTCTATGAGCCTGACGTGTGTCGGGTAATAGCCTTCTCTCCCGAACAGGTCGTACTCAAGATAGCACCCTGTCTTTGCCAGCTTGATACGATTCTCCGGCTCGCGGACAGCACGATCGATATGGTCGATAGTAGTGCGACTGAGATCGGCGCCGGCCTTGTCCAGTATCTGGATAATCTCCATGGCCGCGTCCTCTGCCTGTCCCGGATGGACGTTCAAATGCGCTCCCGTCAATTGCTGGGCGCGGGCAGATGCGCGGAGGGACTTCCGTTCATTATCCGTCATGGGCCAGGAGCAGCCGATTTCCCCGACAACGCCGGCGCGTATCCCGGTGTTGCCGACACCTACCATGATGTCGCGCACGATCTCATCGGTAATCTCCTCTTCCGTCTTGGTATCCATCTCCGGGCCGTGGGATGCCGCCAGGTAATAGCCTGAGCCCATTATGATCTTGAGACCGGTCGCGCGCGAGATGCGTGCCAGCGCCGCGGCGTCGCGCCCCAGGCCGATGTTGCTCATCTCAACAATTGAGGCCCCGCCCGCCAGCTTGAATTGCATCGCTTCCTTTATGGCCTCTTGCTCGTCGAGCAACAGCATGTCATCCCTGTTCTGAAACAGGTTGTAACGAAGCCACCACAGGATGTCCACTGTAACGGGTTGATGCACTATTGCTTTGGTGGTAGCCTCGCCGGGTTCGTTGAACCAGCACGATCCGTCGCTGACAAGGTGCTCGTGGGGGAGAGTGATTCCCAGGGCCTCGGGATCAATCAATCCAAGGACGGTTTGAATTCTTCCAGCAAGCTCTGATCTATCCATGAGCTGACCTCCTGGGAGTTTGAATTGGTTCCGGATCCAGCGCTATTCTACTACCCTTTTCGGGTAAGCTCAACCGTTGCAGTCGGGCAACAGGTACTATCTGACATAACATGCTGCCAGGAAGAGAGGAAGAGTCAGGTCTTGCGGGCAAGAGCGCCACAATTGGCTGCTAGACTACCAGAGATTTCCAGACTGGCTCAGGCGAAGGTCAACAAGCGTCGGGGGTTCTCAACCATAATCGTGTGTATTTGCTCGGGAGTCATGCCTCGCTTGAGCATCATAGGTACCGAGTAGTTCGAGATGTGGGAGTAGCCCCATCCACCGTAGCGGACGCGTCTCGATTTGATGCACATGTCGTGGGAAATGAGGAGCTGGTTGAGGTATCCTTCGTCAATAAGCTGAAGGATCTCGTAGATACGTTGTGTATCGTTCGGTAAGTCCAGGAAGTCGTCGGCTGTCCAGTAGGATGGGAAATGGCCTTCCCATCCCCAGAGGTCATATTCGAGGTAGCAACCTGTCCTTGCCAGTCTGCAGCGTTCTCCGTGGTCGCGGATACGAGCGTCGATATGGCTGATGACGACGCGGCCGAGGTCCGCACCCGCATCACGCAGGATTTCGATAATCTCAAAAGGGGCTTCCCTGTTACGTCCCGGGTGCATGTTTATCGATGCTCCGGTACGCTGCTGGGCGTGGGCGGCAGCACGGATGACTTTTCGTTCATCGTTGTGCAGGGGCCACGAACAGCCAATTTCGCCGATGATTCCGGCGCGGATTCCACTATCGCCAACCCCGATAGTGATATCCCGTACGATTTCACCGGTGATCTCTTCCTCCGTCATGGAAGACATCTCTGGCTTGAGGGATGGCCTTACGTAATACCCCGCCCCCATGATGATATTCAATCCGGTGCTTCGCGATATACGTGCCAGTGCCCTGGGGTCACGGCCGATGCCGGTAATCGTGAGGTCCACGATTGTACTGCCACTGGCTTTCTTGAAAAGCATAGCTTCATCGATGGCTTCCTGCTCGTCAAGTAGCTGCACGTTGTCCAGGTTCTCATACGGATGGTAGCGAAGCCAGCTGAGGTTTTCCCAGCTGACAGGCATATGCGCCAGACCTCTATCGGTGGCGGCGCTTGGCTCGGTGAAGATGGCTTCTCCATCGAACACCAGGTGCTCGTGGGGGAGTGTCACTCCCAGGTCCCTACCTTCAATTGCCCCCAATACAGTCTGGGCTTTTCCGGTAAGTTGTCTTGTGTCCATGGACTTTGAGCCTCCTTTCAGCCACGCCCTTTACTTGAAGTGCGCACTGCCTCTTGTTGTGCGGTACATCGCAGCAACTCAAGCTACGAGCAGCACCTTAAGGTCGTTGACATTAGTGCCGGTGTGTCCGGTTATTATCGCATCGCCCAGTTCTCGGAGAACGGCAGACGAATCATGACGTGACAGAGATGCAGGGATGTCAAGCTGTTTGGCGTTGGCCCGCTCCGCGGTAAACGCGTCGACAATTCCTCCGGCGATGTCCGTGGGCCCGTCTGTGCCGTCCGTGTCGATTCCGGCAATGACAGCCCTTTCGTTGACGAGCTGTAGTGCGGCGGTGAGAGCAAATTCCTGGTTTGGCCCTCCTTCTCCGCAGGGGCCGTGGATAGTGACGGTAGTCTCTCCGCCGGCAATGACGGCACAGGGGGGGCTCAGCGGTCTGCCGGAATCCTGTATCTCCGCAGAAAGCCGCGCAAAGGCGGCGCCGGCTTCGCTGCTCTCACCTTCAAGGGTCAGGCTGAGTATCATCGGGGTGAAGCCAAGTTCCCGGGCCCTGTTGCTGGCGGCTTCGCATACAGCTCCGCTTTTGACAAGGATGAAAGTGTGGGACGGCATACTGCCGAAGTCCTTGGGGTTTTCCATTTGGGGTGTGGCCTTCTGGAGGTAGTCCAGGGCCGGCGCGGGGACTTCATCCAGCAAATCGTATTTTTCCAGCACCTGAATAGCGTCGGCAAAGGTGGAAGTGTCCGGCACGGTCGGACCGGTTATGTAGTCGAGGGGGTCGTCGGTGACGTCGGAGACGGTCAGGTTGATGAGTTCTGCCGGAAAGACAGACAGAGCTAGCCTGCCTCCCTTGATATCGGAAAGGTGCTTCCTCACTGCGTTGATCTCTCTGATTGTGGCGCCGCAATGCAGGAGTAGTCTGTGTACGTCTCTTTTCTGTTCCAGAGTGATGCCCGCAACGGGCAGGGGCGCCAGAGCCGAGCTTCCCCCCGTAATGGCGCAAAGGACCATGTCTCCTTCCTGTGCCTTCTCGGCTATGGCCTTCACTTCCCTGGCTGCCTCGAATCCGCGCCTATCAGGTAGAGGATGCGAAGCCTCTCTTATCCTGACCCTTTCCAGGTGGTGCTTCTGGCCTTCTTTCAGAATGATGAGGCCTTCAGTGATCCTGTCTCCCAGTATCTCCTCCAGAGCCCGGGCTATAGGAAAGGTCGCCTTGCCCATCCCCAGCAGGTACAGGTTTCTCCTCTGGGACAGATTGAATGTCAGATCGCCGATGGTCAGCGTGTCCCGATCCAGGTGGACAAGTTCCCTGGTAGCGCGGTAGGGGTCAACTGCCTCAAGTGCGTGCTCGATGATGTCGACAACAGCCGCTCTTCCTCTGCTGAAGCCGTGTGAACCCAGTTCGTCCTTATTCTGTATGTACATTGTCGATGCGTTAGCTTGGGTGTTCGTTAGTGGGAGAGGGGCGACTCCGTGTCAAAAGGGCCGCCTGAAGTTCCTGCCAGCGTATGTGGCTGAACTGCCCAGCTCTTCCTCTATGCGCAAGAGTTCGTTATATTTGCCCGTCCTCTCGCTTCTCACAGGGGCTCCTGTCTTGATCTGGCCGGCGTTCAGGGCGACAACGAGGTCGGCAATGATGCTGTCCTCTGTTTCGCCTGACCGCTCGGAAACGACCACGCCGTACCCACTCTTGAAGGCCAGCGATGCTGCGTCGAGGGCTTCGGTGAGAGTGCCAATCTGGTTCACCTTCCAGAGCAGCGCGTTGGCGGCTCCCATTTCAATTCCTTTCCTGAGCCGCTGGCTGTTGGTCACAAAAAGGTCGTCTCCAACAATCTGAATGCCCAGTTCGCGGGTTATTGCGGCGAAGCCGTCGAAGTCATCTTCATCGAGGGGGTCCTCTATGGAAACGATGGGGTATCGTGAAACCAGGTCTCGGAACAGGTCGATGACATCTTTCGAGGATAGCTGCTTTCCCTCGATGGTGTACTTCTTTGTATTCTTGTCGTAGAGGTGAGTGGCGGCAACATCGAGGGCATAGACTATCCTGTCTTCCCAGGGCGTTTGTCCGACCGCTTCCTGGAGCACGTCGAGGGCTTCCCTGACGCTGGTTATCGGCGGGACACAGCCTCCCTCGTCCCCCACATTGATTGCCAGCTTGCCGTACCTGTTGGCCAGGAGTGCTCTGAGCTTACTGTTGACTTCCGTTGTAATCTGGAGCGCCTGTGAGAAGGTCTCCGCGCCAACAGGCATCATGATGAACTCCTGGAAATCAAGGTCGTTGGAAGACAACTTTCCGCCGTTGACAAGGTTCATCATGGGGACAGGCAGGATATGGGCGCTGGCGTTTATGTACCGGTAAAGGGGTATGCCAAGGCTGGAGGCGGCAGCTTTGGCTGCTGCCAGAGACACACCGAGTATGGCATTGGCGCCGAGCTTCGACTTGTTGGGAGTACCGTCAAGCTCTATCATCAGCCGGTCCAGCTTCCTCTGCTCGGTGACGTCCATACCAATGATCTCAGGACCGATCAGCTCATTGACGTTTTTCACCGCCTGAAGTACACCAAACCCGTCATGCCTGCTCCCCCCGTCGCGAAGCTCACAGGCCTCGTAGCTTCCCACCGAGCGTCCGCTGGGAACGCCTGCGCGGCCCCGGAGAACATCGTTCACCCACACATCGACTTCAACGGTGGGAGTGCCGCGGCAATCGATAATCTCCCTGCCTTTCACCCCTGTGACTCTGTATGCTTCTGTCATGACTTGACCTCCTCTATGTGGTGGGGTATATCGAGAGATGAGCGATGTCGGGCTGCCTACCTGTTGACAGCCAGTGCTTGTTCGGAGACTCGAAACGGGGATGTAGTATCATCACTCTTGCAGCGGAGAAATACGTGAGTGAGGAGTCTCCAATTTAACAAACGTGGAAGGCCCTGTCAAGGAAACGCGTTCGTTCACCCGCCCCACAGCAACAGGGGTGTCGCGGTGGTGTCAACCGGTACAACTCCTTGACCTGCCTTGCTGTTCTAGTATAATAGGCCCATTCTGCGTGCGTATCCTGTTGCCGGGGCGCGCGTGATGTAGGGATCTCTAAATAGCTACTGTTCGAAGGAGGGCTTGTATGAGAACCAACAGTTTCCTGGGCAGGGATTGGATTGATGCGGAACTGGACTACACCAAGGAGGAGTGGGAGACGTTGATTGATGTGGCGCTGGATCTGAAAAGGAAACACGCCATGGGTGAGGACCAGACGCATATCCTGAGAGGCAAGACGCTATACACGATGTTCTTCAACCAGTCACTCAGGACCAGAAGCACGTTTGCCACCGGCATTCAGCAGCTTGGAGGCTTCCATGTCGACCTGGAACCGGGGAAGACTTATACCCCGGCCAGAGAGGGCTATGATATCCCCTACAAGACGGAGAGGATTGCGGATATTGCACGTATTCTCAGCAGAGTCGGTGACGCTATCGCTATAAGGATGTACGGTCCTCCGGCCTACTGGATATACGGTTTTGCCAACGCGACACTCAAGGAGTTTGCCGAGCACGCCCAGATTCCTATCATAAACATGGAAGACGACAAGTATCATCCCACGCAGACGCTTGCGGACCTGATCACAATCAAGGAGAAATTCGGAACACTCAAAGGGTTGAAGCTGACCATGTCGTGGGCCTATTCCGGGTCGGTGGAAAAGCCCCGGGCCGTTCCCCAGAGTGTGGTCCTGGCCGCCACGAAGATGGGCATGGATGTGACGCTGGCTCACCCGAAGGGGTTCGAACTGGAGCCTGCGGTTATCGATGCCTGTAAGGAGTTCTCTGCGGATATGGGTGGTTCGTTCAAGATCGTAAACGATTTCGAGGCGGGCTTTAAGGGGGCGGATGTGGTCTATCCCAAGGCGTGGGGTTCGGTGCCATGTTTTGACTTCACTGACGAGTCGGGGAAAACGGTGAAGCAGAGAGCCCCTGAGGAAGCTGAGAGGTTGAACAACGCAAGTAAGGACTGGATGACGACAACAAAGCAGATGAAGTTGACCAACAAGAACGCCATCTACATGCATTGCCTGCCTGCGGACAGGGGGCAGGA
>JADFUZ010000006.1 GCA_015222295.1 Chloroflexota bacterium
CACCAAACTCATGAGACAGCCAAGCGCCGTCTCGAAGCCGCTGATGCCAAAAGCAGCCCCCTCCAGGCCACCGTACTTATCCAACAACGTGTGCGGGGCATGATCGGTGGCAATGGCGTCAATGACGCCGTCCTGCAGACCTTCAATCAGGCAGTTCCTATCCTCCTCAGTGCGCAGCGGCGGATACATCTTGGCATTGGGGCCGTGCCGACCCGTCATTACTCTATCCTCGGTCAATGTGAGGTGGTGAGGAGTGACCTCAGCCGTGACGGCGATCCCCTTTTCCTTGGCCCAGCGTATTAGCTCAACTGAACCGCGCGTACTCACGTGGCCAATGTGCACCCTGGCTCCCGTAGCTCTTGCCAGTACGATGTCACGTGCCACGACTAGCTCCTCAGCGGCCGACGGAATCCCCTTGACTCCCAGTCTGGCGGATACCTGTCCCTCGTTGACTACTCCTCCGACACTCAGTCGTCTGTCCTCGCAGTGGTCCGAAATCGGCAAGCCCAGCGCACGGCTATAGTCCATAGCGCGACGCATGAGCTGCGGGTCCTGCACAGTGTCCCCGTCGTCACTAAACGCCACTACCCCGGCCTCAGCCAGTACAGCCATCTCAGTCAATTCCTCCCCCCTTCTTCCCCTGGTGATGCAGCCTATCGGGAAAACATGAACAAAGCCCTCTTCGCCAGCCCTTTTTTTGACCTGCTCCACAACAGCCTGGCTATCGAGCGGCGGGTCTGTATTTGGCATGCAGCAGACAGAGCTATAGCCACCCGCGGCAGCGGCTTTCGTCCCCGTGGCAATGGTCTCCTTATCTTCGAAACCCGGCTCTCTGAGGTGGCAATGAATATCTAGAAAGCCAGGACAAACAACCAGGCCTGTGGCATCAAGAGTACGCTTTTCCTTCCAAGCAGCGGTACCCTCCAGCGACAGTATCCTGCCTTCGTCGATAAGCAGGTCTCCAAGCCGGTCCAGTCCCCTATCGGGGTCGACTATCCGACCGCCGCGGATGAGCAAACGCGAGAGTCCGTCGTTTATCACCTGACATAGCTGCTGGGCCTAAACCCCTCGGCTTTAGCTCTCTCCTCCGAATCGAAAACAATCAGCTTCTCCGGCCTGATATCTCGAGTCCAACGACTGTCAGCGCTATGGTACTTCTTGCTTTCCAGTTTGCCTTCATGCCAGTCTGAACTGGCGACAAACCGAGGCTGAAGCTCATGGTCGCAGTATACACATCTCAGCGTCAAGGGCTTGAGCCTCACGACTCTGAACTTGGGCTTTATGTACCTCTTCTCTGTTTCCTGGTTCGAGACGCATGTTGCGTTAGGGCATCTGAGCCCTGAGTCTCGTTCATACACAGGATAGCTCTTCCTTTGGAGCATGGATTCGCTTTCCTCAGAGACCGTCACTTCCTTGACTCCTAACAGGAGACATATCAGCGCCATCCTGACTGGTACGCCCTGCGACGCCTGCTTGAAGTACATGCTCCGGGGGTCTTCATCCATGTCGAAAGCAAGCTCGTCAACACGGGGGAGTGGATGCATAATGAGCGTTCTTTGGAACTTCTTACCCCTGAGGAGTCTCTTATTCACCACCGGGTACCTTTTCTCCCCTCCCTGTCCCCCCGCCGCTGCGGCCTGTCTTTCCTTCTGAACCCGGGTGACATAGAGAGCATCGACTCCTGTCTTCAACTCCACCTGGGCACTAATCTCCGGCATCATCGCAAGCTGATGCGGACTGCTGGGAGTCATGTACACAGCATCAAGTGGGAAAAGCCCCTCCTCAAGTGCTTGACCGAGAGCCTCATACCTCACAAGCTCACCGTCATACTCTGTGACCAGCTTCCTGAACACGTGTTCCGGTACTTCAAACCCTCGCCGCGGATGAAAGAGGACTGTGGCACCAAATCGGGCCAGTGCATAGGCCAGGGAGTGTACCGTTCGCCCGTACTTCAAGTCTCCCCACAGAGCGATCTTCAGACCCTTGATGCCTTTTCTCTCTTTCTTGATGGTATAGAGGTCGCACAGGGTTTGAGTCGGATGCTCGTGCCCACCGTCGCCCGCATTGACCACAGGGATGCCAGCGTAGTCAGCAACCACTTTAGCTGCTCCCTCCCAGGGGTGCCTGATAACGACTATGTCGGCGTAGCTGCCCACCACCCTGGCCATGTCGGCAATGCTCTCTCCCTTGGCCAGGGAAGTCGCACCCACATCAACCGCGCTTATCACCTGCCCGCCGAGTCGAATCATGGCCGCCTCGAAAGAGAGCCGCGTCCTTGTGCTTGGCTCAAAAAACAGGCTTGCCATGATCTTCCCACAACACAATTCACGCTGGCCCGCAAGCGAGCCTGCCATCACGTCGGCCAGAGAAAACAACCCTTCTATCTCACCATTGGATAAGTCGTCTATGGTCACGAGGCTTCTATTCGCCAAGCTCATCTTAGCTCCCTCCTTGATTCTCCTCTCAGCGGTCACCCGTCACCCAAACCCACGATCGCCGCCTGGCTGCTATTCGCCACACGACCCAGCTTTCTCGTTGAACCTCCCCTGAGCACCTGGCTCTCGGGCAAGCCAACAATCATGACCCTGTCTACCCCATCAGTCTCCTCAACCTGAACCAGAATCTCCTCATCCCTGGAGCTTGGGATGTTCTTTCCTGCGTAATCGGCTCGAATAGGAAGCTCCCTGTGGCCGCGGTCAACCAGCACAGCCAACTGGACGGATTTGGGGCGTCCCAAATCCATAAGCGCATCCATAGCTGCTCGCGTGCTCCGCCCCGTGTACAGAACGTCGTCAACGAGGACTACTTGCTTCCCTGTGATGTCGGTGGGAACGCTGCTGTCTTGAATCGCCCGTTTCCTCTGCGGAAAAGGAATATCGTCACGGTAGAGGCCGATATCCAACTCGCCAACCGGAACGGAGATCCCTTGGAAAGCTCCGATTGCGGCACCCAGACGTTGTGCCAAGGGCACGCCTCGAGTACGCATGCCTACGAGCACGACTTCCTCAGCACCCTTATTTCTCTCTATGATCTCGTGAGCGATACGGGCAACAACCCGGCCGATGTCCTCCGAGGTCATGAGGGTTTTCTCAGACACAAGAAAGCCTCCTGCCTTCAATGCGGCAAGAGGCTTCCATTGTTGCTGCGGAACGCTCTGACATACGCCTGCTTGCCAGCCTCACTGGACTGATTTAAAGGCTATACCATTCTACTACGCTCATGCAGGTGGCGCAACCTGCGGAACTTGACAACTCAACTCAACATTCTTAGAATAACACAAGGTCAAAGTCTGCCTCTCGATTGCGAAAACGGCCATCCTGGCTTCTAGTTTTGTCATGCCCACAGTGAAGTATGACTAAGTACGTGTTTGTTACCGGCGGCGTTATCAGCTCAGTCGGTAAGGGTGTCTCAGTAGCTTCCATCGGTAGAATTCTCAAGAGCCGGTCTGTTTCCGTCTCAGCGCAGAAGCTCGACCCCTACCTCAATGCCGACGCGGGGACGATATCCATTTCCCAGCACGGTGAGGTGTTCGTCACCCAGGACGGTGCTGAGACCGACCTGGATCTGGGGCATTACGAGAGATTCATGGGGGTCGATCTGGGTCAGGCCTCGAGTGTTAGCTCTGGTCAGGTGTATTCCTCGATCTTCGCTCAGGAAAGGAAGGGGGACTTCCTCGGAGGCACTATCCAGGTAGTTCCACACGTGACCAACGAGATAAAGAAACGCATCAGGCAAGTTGCTGAGGTCTCTAGAGTTGCCGTAGTCATAGTCGAAGTTGGTGGCACAGTGGGCGACATTGAGGGACAGCCCTTCCTCGAGGCCATAAGGCAAATGAGAAAGGACGTAGGCAGGGACAACGTATTGTACATCCACGTCACTTTCCTGCCACACATTGCCGCCACCAATGAACTGAAGACCAAGCCCACACAACATAGTGTCAATGAACTCAGACGCATTGGCATCCAGCCCGACGTGATCCTGTGTCGTAGCGACAGGGAGATATCCGAAGGCATCAAGGACAAGATATCGCTGTTCTGCGATGTCGATAAAGAGGCAGTCATCCCACTGGTTACGAGTGAGACCATCTACGAGGTGCCTTTGCTGCTGGAAGAGTATGGACTGGGGGAACTCATAGTCAATCGTTTGGGGCTGGAATCCACGAAGAGCGACCTGGACGGCTGGCGTGAGATGGTAATCAGGTTGAAAGCACCCAAGGAAGCGGTAACCATTGGACTGGTCGGGAAGCATGTGGAGCTTCAGGACGCCTACTATTCAGTACGTGAGGCATTGTGTCATGCAGCCCTGGCTCACGACCGTGAAGCAAAGGTAGAGTGGCTGAACCCCGAAGCACTGCAGGAAGGCCACAACAGCAAGCTCAGGCAAGTTCAAGGCGTGATCATCCCGAGCGACTCTGGCGACGGGGGAATCGAAGACGTAATACAAACGGTCAAGTTCGCCAGAGAAAGAGACATACCATACCTTGGCCTGGGCCTTGGGATGCACGTGATGGCCATTGAATTTGGGCGCCATGCATTCCACAGTGGAGATGTCAACTCTACTGAATTCAACCCCGGCACCGCATACCCGGTAGTTCACCTGCCACACGGAAGACGCCGTGCTGGTCAAGAAGGCGACGCCATGCGACTGGGAACCTATCCCTGTCACCTGGTGCCTGCAACGAAAGCGGGCCAGGCCTATGGGTGCGGAGTAGCCTACGAGCGGCACCGCCACCGCTTGGAGTTCAACAACAGTTTTCGGTCACCGCTGGAGAAGGCCGGGATGGTAGTGAGTGGACTGTCACCAGACGGGGAACTCGTTGAGATCATCGAACTCAGGGATCATCCCTGGATGCTATCTTGCCAGTTTCAACCTGAGTTCAGGTCCCGCCCCGACTGTCCTCATCCACTCTTCGTCGATTTCATCGGAGCAGCCAAGAAGACGATCATCGAGGGAGCTCAGACGAGCTTGCCCATAAGCTAAGGAGGATCCATGAGGCTATTCCTGGACACCGCTAACATAGACCACATCCGTCACGGCGTGGAATTGGGAGTGATAACTGGCGTGACCACTAACCCTAGTCTCGTGTCAAAGGAAGGCAAAGTCGATTACCGGGAACTGGTCAAGGAAATCTGCTCAGTCGTCCCCGGGCCAGTATCCACCGAGGTACTGAGCCAGACTGCTTCAGGAATGATAGCTGAAGCCAGAGAAGTCGCCAAATGGGCAGATAATGTGGTAGTCAAGATACCAGCCAGTCTCGAAGGACTGAAGGCCACTTCAGTGCTTTCCAAGGAGAACATAAGGGTCAACTTCACCCTGTGCTTCTCCCTGAACCAGGCCCTCCTGGCAGCGGCAGCGGGGGCGACCTTCATCAGTCCTTTTGTGGGCAGGCTCGACGATATTGGTGAAGATGGCATGAGAGTAGTAGTTGACATTGTTCAGTTTTTGGACTACTATGAGTTGCCCACTCAAGTTATCGCCGCTAGCATTCGACACGCCCAACACTGCGTTTTGGCGGCTAAGGCGGGCGCACACATCGCAACCGTACCGTACAGCGTGCTTCTGCAGATCATCCACCACCCATTGACAGACATCGGGATCAAGCGTTTCACAGATGACTGGCGAAATGTAATGGGTGAAACAGGGATTCTCGCAACGCGGACGGAATCTGACCCGCACGAACTCACGAACTGAAGTAAGCGTGCGACAGGGAGACTACCATGATAACTATGGCTCAACTAGAAGAGAAGACCCGTGACGACATCGAGGCGTTCGCCAGAGAAAAAGGAATCACGGGATACTCATCCTTGAAGAAGGCGGACCTCATACTCCACATCCTTAAGTCGCAAGCGGAGCGACAGGGGAATCTGTTCCTGACTGGCATACTGGAGATCATGCCAGAGGGCTACGGCTTCTTGCGCCAGGACAGCTTCCTGCGTGGTGCTAACGACGTGTATGTGTCCAACTCCCAGATCCGGCGCTTCAATCTGAGAGATGGCGACCACATTTGCGGCCAGGCCAGATCACCAAAAGAGGGTGAGAAGTACTATGGCTTGCTTCGAGTAGAAAGTATCAACGGACTTGACCCGGAGCGGGCGGGAAATCGCCGCAACTTCGGCTCGCTAACGCCCACATTCCCCAACAAGCTCATCAATCTGGAAACAACCTCGAATGAGCTATCCACGCGCCTGATTAACCTGGTGGCACCTATAGGCAGAGGACAAAGAGGACTCATTGTGTCACCGCCCAAAGCGGGGAAAACTGTTCTACTCAAGAAAATCGCCAATGCCATAATCACCAACTATAACGACATCCACCTCATAATCTGCCTGATCGGCGAAAGGCCTGAGGAGGTTACCGACATGAAAAGGTCGGTAAGAACTGAAGTTATCGCCGCTACCTTTGACGAGCCTGTGGAAAGTCAGACCAGGGTAGCCGAACTGGCTCTGGAGAGAGCAAAGAGACTGGTTGAAACCGGCAAAGATGTCGTCATTCTTCTGGATGGCATCACCCGCCTAACCCGGGCCTACAACCTAGCGATGCCCGCCAGCGGGCGAACCCTATCGGGCGGGATTGACTCAGCGGCCCTGCATCCTCCCAAACGGTTCTTCGGCACCGCGCGGAACGCCGACGAGGGTGGCAGCCTAACCATCATCGCCACCTGTCTCGTGGACACCGGCAGCCGTATGGATGACCTCATATACGAAGAGTTCAAGGGAACAGGCAACATGGAACTCCACCTGGACAGAAGGGCAGCCGAGAAGAGACTCTTCCCAGCGATAAATATCGCCCCCAGTGGCACCAGAAGAGAAGAACTCCTGCTGGATGAGGACACCGTGAAACAGGTCTGGCTGCTGAGGCGTATGGTGAGCATGCTATCCGATGACTCCCCCAACCCCATGGAGGCCACAGCAAGGGTCCTGCAGAGGATGGCCAAGACGAAGAACAACGCTGAGTTCCTCGCTACCCTGTCCAAGGAAATGTAGCTGCCCTTCTCACCCCGAGTATTGCCCTCCACGCTATGGGGCTCTATAATGGCACAATGACCGTTGAAGGCCCAGGCTGGGCATACAGACTCAAGACAAGAATAAGGAAGGCTTTGGGGCTGAATATCTTCCTGTGTGACAACTGCAAATGGAACTGGCGGAGCTCCTGTCACCGCCCAGAGCGTCCGAATGCCACGTGGTGCCCTGACTACGATAAGAAGGGCAGATAACTACTCCTTTCTCTCCACAACCGCAGCCATCCCCTGCCCACCACCAATGCACATGGTCACTAGCCCATAACGCAGATTTCTATTTCTCATATCGTGCATGATAGTGACTACCTGTCTTGCCCCGGTGCAACCAATAGGGTGGCCAAGAGACACGCCGCTGCCATGAGGATTGGTGTTATCCCAGCTCATACCAAGCTCTCCCATGCAGGCGATTGCCTGCGCGGCGAAAGCCTCATTCAGCTCTATGACGTCCATATCGTTAACAGACAGCCCCACCTTTCGCAGAGCCTTCCTCACTGCCGGTATAGGGCCCAATCCCATGTACTTGGGGTCGACCGCACCCGAAGCGAATGACCTGATCGTCACGAAGGGCTCAAGACCCAATTCCCTTGCTTTCTCATCTGACATTAGCACCACAGCTGCCGCGGCATCATTGATCCCGGAAGAGTTACCGGCAGTGACTGTACCATCTTTGCGAAATGCTGGAGCCAGTTTGGCCATCTTCTCAAGGCTCGTGTCCATCGGACGCTCATCAGTGTCAAGCACGACGGGGGGCCCCTTTTTCTGAGGCACAGGTACAGGCACGATTTCCTCCCTGAACATACCCTCTTGGATAGCCACCATGGCCCGTTGGTGGCTCAGCAGGCCAACCTCGTCCTGCTGCTGCCGTGAGATACCATACCTGACAGCGACTTCCTCCGCTGTGTTTCCCATGTGATACCCGTAGAATATCTCCCACAGCCCATCAAATACCATGAGGTCTATCACCTCCCCCCTTCCATCGACATCCATCCGGTATCCCCAGCGTGCCCTGGGCAGGACATAGGGGCAATGACTCATGCACTCCATCCCACCACAGACCACAACGTCCGCCTCGCCCAGCATGATCGCCTCAGCTCCCAGCGTGATGGCCTTGAGCCCCGAGGCACAGACTTTGTTTACCGTAAAAGCGTTCGTCTCTTTCGGGATACCAGCATAGATGGCGGCCTGCCGAGACGGGTTTTGTCCCTGCCCCCCTGTAAGAACATTGCCCATGATGACCTCGTCAACCTGAACCTCTTTAAGAGAGGGGGCGTAATCGTAGTGTTCTCTCTCCAGCTCCACCACTCCGTCGGACTTGACGGCATCAGGACCGTGGGCTAGAAGCTCTTTGCCCGACTTTGGTCTCAGTCCGGCACGCTTCAGCGCCTCCCTAATCACCAGGCTTCCCAAACTCACAACACCCATGTCCTTCAGGGAACCACCGAAAGCCCCGATAGGCGTCCGGCAACCGCCTACAATGACTACTTCTTTCATTGACTCTCCTTCCTGCATTCGTTCAAATCGCCATTTAGCAACAAAGCAACTCAATAGGTCAATTCCCTGTACTCATCGAGCACCTGCGGAGTCACGACACCGATGGCAACTCACCTTCAAGACAATAACCGGTCCCGCCCAGCTTGATGGAATTGTGGCAACGGAAAACAGCGTTGCCACGGCGGCTCACTGCCACGCAGTCGATATCAGAGCCCACCCTGTTTCCCACCTCAACGATTATGTCCGGAGAACCCGGGCCACAGCCGTTCCTAGTCAGGCTCGGGTAGCACCAGGTCGGAGGAGCCCTTCGACGATAGTTTCAGCCCGGGAGCGTGCCTCAACATGATCTCTCTTATGATCGCGGCCATCTTCACCTTTTCCCTGACGAACTCCCTGTGCCAGCTTTCCGTAACCCACGGTTTGTAGATATCAGGTTCCGACTTGCCTGGCTCGATCTTGAAATAGCAAGGCGAGGCGACTCTGGCGATTTCCGGAGTCTCCATAACCCTGAACTCACCTCCCATTGAGTCAACAGTGCTTACGTAAACATCGAGAGGCATGTCGACCGCCTTCCGAATCGAGGCCAGAATGGGGAGTGACACATCCGACGAGGGGTTGAACGTATTTGCACCCATCGACTCGACGAGACGAGCTCCGGCCGCGCTGCAGTGTCCGGCGAAAACCGAGCACTTGAAGACGGTTTCCTTAGGAATAAAACCTTCCTCCCGCATTCGACTTACAATTGAAAGCACTCCTTCGTCATAGACCAGGAAGCCCCTGATGCCAGCCTCAACATTCCTCATCATGTCCGCAAGCCAATAGGAGACGTTATCCGATCCTCTCAGTCTGGCTCCCCACATAGCTCCTTCCCAGTTCGACATCTCCTTCGATCCTGCATCCCACGCCTTGCGATGGCCGACCGCCATTATGACTTCTATCTTTTCGTCTCGGGCCATCCGGGCCATTGCCCTCAGCTCTTCGAAGTCACAATAGGTTGACCCTCCCACAGTCGCGATAACTCTGTGGATGCCTACGTCCCTGTTCCTGGCTTCATCAATCATTGCCTCCATGGTTGAGGCACGTTCAATGCCGGAGATCTCTATTCTCCAGTGTGCCGCATCGGGAAACGTTCTCGTGGAAGAAGGGAGATCCCACAGGTCTCTGCCGGGTATCCCCATCCCCTCCATGAACTCCCTGATTTCTTCGAGCGTCTTAGACATCTGGTCTCCTTTTCTCCGGTAAATATCCTTAGTTCAACTGAAGATGTATTCCTATCGAAATGAAC
>JADFUZ010000042.1 GCA_015222295.1 Chloroflexota bacterium
CGTGCCATCCCCGCCTATCGTGATCAAGCCGCCGATGGCATTCCGCCGCAAGACATCTATTGCCCTATCAAGGCCCTGCTTCGTCTTCATTTCCTCGCAGCGGGCGGTCTCGAGGAAAGTGCCTCCGCGGTGGATGATATTGGCCACCGACCTTGCTCCCAACTTAACCAGTTCCTCCTCGAGGAGCCCGGCATACCCCCTCCGGATGCCAATCACTTCCCACTTCTGCTTGACTCCGCAGCGGACCACTGCCCTTATGCAGGCATTCATTCCGGGCGCATCCCCTCCGCTGGTCAATACACCTATCTTTCTCAAGCCCATATCTGACAGTTCCCATTCATGGCATTTGTCCTGTTGGAGAGCCACGCAATTACCTCAGCAACTTTACCGTAAACGCTGGCATCGTGCAAAAGCCACCTCGATCCATCTTCCCTACAGTATGCCTAACTCAGTAGTATTACATTGCCGTAGTCGTCATACACGTCACTGCAAGTGAACAACAGAATCTGCTTGTCTCTGGATAATTGCCGAAGCAACGCAATCACTCTCTCCAGCCTCCTGGGATGGAAATTCACGAAGGGATCGTCCAGTAGGATAGGTGGCTTCTTCTCTCCCGTGATCAACTTCACCAATGCCAGCCTGGCAGAGATGTAGAACTGATCTTGAGTCGCTCTGCTCAGTTCGCGGACATCAACCCAGTCCAGCTTCTCGGGAGAGAACGTCCGCATAGTCAGATCCTCCTCATCTATTTGGACTTCCTGATATCTCCCGTCTGTCATCATGGATACATAATTGCCCAGTTCCTTATTCAACACGTCGGCTGCCCTGGTCAATGTCTGCCGATGGGCTTCACGAAGCATCTCTCGTGTTATCTTGAGCAGTCTCGTTTTCCTTTCAAAGAAATCCTTTTCTTCCTCTCGCCACTCCAACTCCTCTTCTACGGCTGCTAACTGGTCGGTAGCCGCATCTGTGTAGTCAAAGAACCTGTCAAGGGCAGCTTTGTTCGTCTCCAACTCGCCTTTCTGGTGTTGCAGCTTGCTGACTTCCTGCTCCAATCTCTGGGACTCGATCGTCTCTAGCTTCGAGCAGAGTAGAGAGTCCAGTTCTCGCTGCGCTGCCGATATCCTTATGACCAAATCCTCATTCTCCCTCTCGTACGTGGCCCACTCTCGCTCACCAAGTATTCCACTGAGCCTAAGAGCGGTCTCTTCTCTATTGGCTATCTTTTCAAGATATACACCGTGTTTTGCCAGACACGCATCGCAATCCTTGAAGCCGAAAGAACCAAGAATATCTACCATGACGTCTTGCGCGTGCGCCTTGTCGGCTTCTAACTCAAAAATCCTGAGGGCTTTGCTCCTTATCTGTCTCTCGAAGTCTCTCTGCCTTATTGTCCAGTATCCCAACGCTAGCAACCCCGCCACTGCCGCGATCCCACCGTATTTGGTGACCAGCAAACTAAGAAAAGCTGTCGTTGTGATTGCGAGCCCCGTTACAAGCAGCCATCGCTGAGCAATTTTCTCTCCTCGGAGCGTTTGTATGTGTCCCTCCAGACCAGCCTTGGCTGCTTCAGAGTTCTTGATCTGCTCGTTTGCCTTCTTCAATTGTTCTATGTCTTGGTGTTTGCCTTGAAAACCCGCCAGCTCGGCCATTTCCTCATCTTTTCTAACCAAGTCTGACCGGTATGCTTGCGCCCTCTGGAAACTGCGATATCGGTCCTTGTCTCTCTCTATCTCCTCCTGAAGCTCTAGCCTCCTGCTGTTCTTCTGAAGCAGCTCTTCCCCGGGAGGCAGCGCTTTGTCTATTTGCCGCAGTTCTTCTTCTATGCCAACTAGCTCCCTTCTATTCCTCATGACATTATCCACTTTCGCCTGTAGAGAGACTCTCTCAACCTGCAGGTTTTCTATTCGGGCTACCGTTTCCTGGCTATGGTAGTAGGGTCCCCTTGCCTCTTTGCGATGCGTCTTGGCATAGAGCTGAGCCAGCAAAGCAGGCACATCGCTGCCCTCGCTGCCGGTAAGCAGGCGCTGTAACCTCTTGCTGATGGCTCCGATTGTTCTATGCCTTTCGGCACCCTTCGTTGTTTCCGGGATTATCCCTATCATCTCTTCCTGACCCACACATGCAGTACTCTCAAAGAAGGTCTCCGAAGGACAGCCAGTGATCTGAGCCACTTTGGCCGCAATGGCATTCTTGCTGGTGAGAACCCTGGATGGGCCTATTTCGGTTAGCTGACACACGCCGTCCTTGAGACTCTTGACCATCCGGTAGGATTCAGAATCGGCCTGAAATTCCAGCATGATTTCCCAAGGTTCCTCTACACCCCAGCTTGTCAGTCCCTGCACTTTGGCTCGTGAAGTGGTGGGATCCTGGTACAGCGCTTTGACTATAGCCATCCGAAGTGAGGACTTCCCTGCTTCGTTGTCGCTTCCTTTGATGATGTTCAAGCCAGCAGAGAAATTTATGGTCCTGTCTCTTATTGCCCGGAACCTTCTAACCCCTATACTCTGTAGAATCATTCGATAATTTCTGATTTTCCGTGTAGCAATGCGAAGCCCAGGCCCAGAGCCTCCCTGTACAGTGCTTCATCCTTCTTGTTATCAGCCTGGGCAATCCTTTCCCTGGCAATCTTGACGAACTTCCCGACTACGGTTTCTTCGGGAAGACCTTCCGATTCTATCTCTCGTAGAGCAGGATGGGACCTATCTAACACTTGAAGACTGAAGAAACGATCACGTAGTGCATCTTCGATTTCTTCCGCATTTGTATCGCAATCCATATTGCGCAGTCCCTCGAGCGTCACCTCGAGAACTAAGTGCGCATCCGCCTTGGCTTCGATCGCGCTCACGATTTGTTCAACCGACGTGGCAACTCCTATGTCTATCGACATCGCGTCAAACACCTTAGTCCCAACGCGCACACGATCAACCTTGACGTCTCCCTTCGCACGTATGTTGACCATTGCAACGCTGCCAGAACCCTTCTGATCCATGTCGATTGGCTCAGGCGAGCCGCAATAATAGGCCACAGTAGACCCCTGGCTATGGTCTTGAAAAGAATGCCAGTGCCCCAGAGCCAGGTAGTCCAGACCGGAACTCGCTATCTCGCCTCTATCCAGAACCATGGAATCCGTTTCTATCATCCCTGCCCTCTTTATGGAGCAATGTGCCATGCCGATATGGATTCCTGACTCCCTATCGAGGGATAATGACCTGAGAGGATTCTCCCCAACGAGTTTGTCATCGAACGCTCTTCCGTACACTGTCAGATCAAGATCATCGAAAGTCACGTGAGTTCGCTCAGTGGTAAGTACCGTTACATTGCTGGGAAAATGCACGAAACGATAGATCGAGTCCTCAGTGAAAGCGTCATGGCCTCCAGGGAGAATACAGACTCTGATGCTTCTTTCCTCTAGCTTCCTGAAAGCAGACAGCACCTTGCCGACAGTGACTCCGTGCACGCGGTTAGTGTCAAAGAGGTCGCCCGCGATGAGAACCAGGGAGACGTTCTCATTTACAGCCAGTTGTAGAACGCGCTCAAAGGTGTCCAGTAGCTGGTTTCGGTACTCTCTACCCCTGTCGCGCAGGGAGGGGAATCTTCTTCCAAGATGCACATCCGCTGTGTGCAGGATTCTTATCATTGTTGGTTCACCGATGTCGCACCAGCAACCCTGATCTACTACCGGCTGAGCGGATGAAACACAGTGGCTCAGCAAGGCCCGTTCACGGAAATCAACGTCTACATCAACGCCCTAACCGGTATGCAGGTGATGTACTGGCGAAATCACCCTTTGGCCGTCTTCAAGTAGGAATCGAAATGGACCCCTGGACCGTATCACGCGTCAATGGTCCCTTTGGTGCTGGGCACTTTGCTCGCGAGCCTGTCATCAATCCGAGTGGCAGAATCCAGGGCCCGGCCCAGAGCCTTGAACAAAGCTTCAGCCCTGTGGTGGTCATCGATCCCGGTGATTGTTCTTGCGTGCAGGTTTATTCTGGCTTCTGAAGCGAAAGAAGCAAGGAAATGGCGGATCAGGTCCGAACACAGGTCCCCTATGCCAGTCCCTGAAAAAGTGATATCAATCAGGCTGTACGGCCTCCCACCTACGTCCACTACAACCTCGGATAGAGCCTCATCCATAGGGACGAAAGCATATCCCATGCGACAAATGCCCTCTTTCTTCCCTATCGCCTCGTTGAAGGCTCTGCCGAGAGTGATAGCGACATCTTCCACAACATGATGCTGGTCTGAACCCGAAGCGGCCAGCTTTATGTCAAGTAAGCCGTGTTGGGCTAACTGGGTAAGAAGATGGTCAAGCATACTCACTCCTGTGGTGATCTCAAATCGTCCACTGCCATCGATGTCCAATTCCACCGTTACATTTGTCTCTGCAGTCTCACGAACTAGTCTGGCTCTCCTCTTGGGCATGTCTAGCCTCCTCTACGCGTTGCTTCCTCGTTGGGTGTAAGGACTAGGTGACGCCGCGCGAAACCCACGACATCCCCCTCAAAGCCGCCATCAAAGCATCGGTGTCTTCAGGTCTGCCCACGCTTATGCGCAGGCAATTCTCCAGTCTCGGACTGTGATAGTAGCGTACGAAGATTGCTTCTTGAGCCAGCCGATTGCAGACCACTCTGGCAGGAGACTCATCCCTGTTGTCGGAGGCACAAGATATGGAGCAAAGGACAAAGTTGGCTTGGGATGGGTGGGGTGCCAGCCATTCGAGTTCCTTCAAGCTCCTGAGTAATCTCTCACGCTCAGCAATGATTTTCGCTACGTTGGCGCGGAGGTAGTCTAAATCGGCTAGAGACGCCAGGGCCGCTGCCTCCGCCGCTACGTTAACGTTATAGGGCGGCTTGATTTTCATAAGGAGGTTCGCGATCTCGATTGGACAAATGCCATAACCTATCCTCAATCCGGCCAGTCCTGCCCATTTGCTGAAAGTGCGGAGCACTATGAGATTCGCGTGTTGGGGCACCAGTGTCGCCAGAGTCGTGTTGCTGAACTCGAAATAGGCTTCATCCACTACGACGATCCTTCCGGTGTCCACAAGCTGCTTCACTTGCTGCTCGCTAACAGTGTTCCCGGTAGGATTATTGGGTGACGCGATGAGGATGACCTTTGTCTGTGTGGTGAGCGCCCGTTCGATGGCAGCCACGTCAATAGCAAAGTCCCCTTCTCTGGGGACATTGACTAGCCTGCCACCACAGATCTCGGTGCAAAAGGGATACATGCCGAACGTGGGAGGACAACTGATGACTTCGTCTCCACGCCTGAGGAAAAGCCGGAGGACAAGGTCAATGAGCTCGTCGCTGCCGTTGCCACACACAATGTGCTCACGGCTCACACCAGTGTATTCCTCTAACGCTTGACGCAACACCGCCTGTGCCGGGTCAGGGTAGATATGATAATAAGGGTACTCGGCCAGTGCTCCATACACTTTTGGAGAGCAAGCGTAAGGATTCTCGTTCCCATCAAGCTTCACTACCCTCTTCCCGGCTCGCTGCTCCAAAACCTCGATTGGCTCAATGGCAGCATAACCTTGCATAGCCTCCAGTCCGGGTCTCACCAGTCCTCTCGCATCCATCCTAGGTGAACACCTTCAGCTTGGCTTCTTCGCCTCCCCCCTCATTCTTAGCTCTATTGCTCGTGCGTGGGCATCCAGACCTTCAGTTCTCGCTATTGTGATTGCCGCCTGGCTCAACTCGAGCATAGCAGCCTCGTCTAGCGAGACTATGTTGCTAGTCTTGAGGAAATCCTCAACGCCCAGAGGAGAGCCGGCACGCGCGGCACCCCCTGTAGGCAGCACGTGTGATGGCCCGGCAACGTAGTCGCCCAGCACAACTGGCGAATTCTCGCCGACGAAAATGCAACCAGCATTTCGAATTCTGGCCACTAGTGGGGAAGGGTCGGCGACCATGAGAGACAGATGCTCCGGCGCGTATAGGTTGACCAGGTCAATCGCCTCATCAACATTGTCAACAGTCACGACTACTCCTCTGCTGATTGCGTCGCTGGCAATGGAACGCCGCTCCAGTCCAGAAAGCCCCCTCTCGACTGCTTCATTGATTTCGTCAGCCAATTGGGCCGAAGTGGTGATCAGGATCGCTGAGGCCATAGGGTCATGCTCAGCCTGCGCCAGCAGATCAGCAGCACAGAAAGACGCATTAGCGCTTTCATCAGCCACAATAACTATCTCGGTCGGTCCCTCGAGCCCGTCGATAGCTACTGTGCCGTACAGCATCTTCTTGGCCAGCGTCACAAACACATTGCCAGGCCCGCAAATCTTGTCCACCCTGGGTATTGATTCAGTGCCGAAAGCCAGGGCAGCAATGGCTTGCGCACCGCCAACTTTGAAAATGCGGTCGACCCCTGCAATATCGGCCGCGACCAGCGTAGGTGCGGGGATGCTGCCGCTCTTCCCAGCCGGCGAGAGCACAACAGTCTCTTCAACGCCGGCCACCCTGGCCGGTATCGCTGTCATGAGTACCGTGGATGGATACGCTGCTGTACCGCCGGGAATGTACAATCCCACCCTGGCCAGTGGCTGCACCTTTCTCCCCAAGTGCTGGGTAAGGAACACAGTGCTGCTCTTGCACCCACAAGCCAGATGAAAGCCCCGTATTCTGCTAGCCGCTAGTTCAAGCGCCGAGATGAGTTCCTTGGTAGCCATATCATAGGCTGTCGCGACTTCGTTTCTGCCTACTTCAAGAGAGCTGAGCTGGACCCCGTCCAACCTCACGGCATAATCGAAAAGAGCTTCATCCCCCCTACTACGAACATCGGCGATCACCCTCTTGACCACTTCCTCTGGAGACAGCTCCTCTCCAAAGACGCGTTCAATCTGTCTCGCCAACTGTGGCGACGCTACAAGGGACTCCAAGGAGTCCCTCCTGCGAAGCAGCTCTCTTCCTCTGGTGTATCCCTCGACTCTTATCATAGCGCTCACACGCCGGTACCCTGACTGAGATCGCATGTCACTCAGTTCGTCACGCCATCGAGGAAGTCAAATCACGACAGCCCTCCCCCCAGCGCCTCAACAACACGTTCTATCTTTTCTTTCGTGCCGGGAGAATCAAGGCTCTCTTTGTTTCCAATCAGGCACGCAGTGGATTTCAACAGGACGTCGATGATCCTCAAGTCGTGTTGTGCCAGAGTCCTCCCCGTTTGAGTATTGTCGATGAGCAAATCAGCGTCTTCAGGCAAGAAGGCCTCACTCGCCCCCCAGGTTGGTATCAGTCTATAGGAACTTATGTGATTGTCTCGAAGATATCTGTCGGCTATGTTTGTGTACTCGGAGGCCACTCTGGGGGAGGCAAGCTTGCCGCTCTGAACAAGAGACCTGAAACCATCAATGTCGTCCACAGCCATCTCTCGGCTCAGTGCGGCCACAATTCTTACCGCCCCAAAACCGAGATCAAGCAATTCCATGACTGGGCTTGAGGGGAAACGGTAGAGATGCTCCAGCAACCAGTCCCTGCCAGTTACGGCCACGTCGAAATTGCCGTTGGCAACTTGCAGAGGCATGTCCTGCGGCCTGATGACCTTCACCCCAAGCCACTCCAAGTCCGAGGAAAGGCGGCGACTCACTGTTCTTCCACAGTATCCGTGAACATTGAGTCCTGCTCGTTGCAAGAACTCGGCAGTCGGTACTTTCTGGTGTCCGTCAGGCAAAGCCAATCTAAGCTCCCTCTCTTTCCAATGTGACAGGGAAATGGCTGGCTTCCTTGTTATCTCGACCTTCTCTTGCACCAGTGTCTGCGCTTTGGCAACAAAAGCAGGACTCAGACAACCCAGCACCTCGCTCAAATCCTTGTTCTCCAGCCTTTCCCGATTGGCGATGAGAAAGGCATCAACCGAGAGCAGCCTCATTATGGGAACTAGGCCTTGGGCTCGCATCTCGTTCTCATTCCTTGCCCATAGTATCACCAGGTCAGCATTCTCGGGCGGATACGCCTCAGCGGCTCCCCACACAGGGAAGATCTTGAAACTCTTCAACCTCAGATTCGAAGTGAGTGTGTGCGCCAAATTGGCATACTCAGTTACTATGCGCCAATTGTCTCGCCCGCTTGAGAGCCCATCCATGTCATAGAGTCCTGTCTCCTGGCTAGCCGCCAGGTATATGTACCCTTCGCCGTAATCCAGCCTCGATACCTCTACTACGGCACTCGCGGGATACCTCGTGCGCAGTTCCTCAATCCAGTCCAGTCCACATATCCCAAGATCATAGTTGCCTACGGCCACCTGAACGGCAATATCCTTCTCTTGAAACACCCTGGCTGAAACGCGTGGGAATCTCACTGATTGGAGGTTATACTGTCTTGTCTTGCCATCGTAGTCTTCGAAGTCCAGACCCACTTGGTCTAGTAAGTCAGCGGTGGCCGACAACAGCCTGCCCTTGGGAAGAGCAATCCTGACGTAGCTGGACTGGTATCTCACGGGTTGACTCTACCCACGCACTATGCTGAGAACCTCGCCTGGAGAAGCTGCGTTCCACTCTCTCTTTTCTCTGCAGTCGGTAACTGTGAACCCAGGCAAATCCTCTTGGGAAATCGAAATGGCCCACCGGTAGTCACATGGCTCCCGCTCGCCGAAATCGACAAGCACGGTCTGCTCCGCATTCCTGAGCGCCTGTGCCAGGCCGAAGCATGCCTCAACTGCCTCTGGCGTTGTCTGCTTGCCTCTGATCAGGATCCCTGGTTTGGCTTCGTTTTCCCACCGGAGCAACTTGAGCAGCGGGTCAACGTAGAGCGCGAATCCACAAGCAGTAGTGTCATTTCCACTCATGAGTGACATGAGGTTATCGTACCTACCTCCCCCACCCAATTTCTCTCCGTTGAGCATAAATCGGAAACAGATCCCGGTGTAGTACTCGAAAGTCCGTATTGCTGTGATGTCAATTTCATAGCTACACTTCAGGCCATCCAACAACGTTGTGGTCTCTATGAAGTCGTCGAGGCTCGACTTGAAGCTGCTTGAGGCTTCACGCGACAGGGCTTTCACGTTTTGCAAGAACCCTCCCGATTTTCCTTTCAGGTTCAGAAGAGGCCCCAGAAACCTGTCCAGCTCATTCCTGGCTGATTTCACTTCCGTCAATGCTTGCCAGTCGCCTTCCAGAATACGACTCGTCACCTTTGCCTCTTCACTGGGCCGCAGCTTGAGTTCCTTGATCAGTGCTTTCACCAGACCAGCGTGGGACAACTGCAAGGTGACGGTATCCAAGCCAAGTCTGTGCAACACCTCTCTGGCTAGCGAGATTATCTCGGCGTCCGCAGGTAACTTCGTACCCCCTATGGACTCGGCACCACACTGCCAGCGCTCCCTATCCTTCTTACCCGTTTCTTCGAAAATAAAACTGTTGCTGACGTAGAAAAGCCTAGCCCGCTTATATTCGCTCATGTTATCTATGTAAAGCCTGGCCACGGGTATTGTGTTGTCTGGTCGCAAGACAACTCTCTCGCCGCTCCAACCATCCCAATCCAAGAACGAGTAGACCTTGCTCAGCATACTTGGCGTGAGCGTCCCCACAGCCGTAAACAGGTGCAGGTACTCCAGGGTCGGTGTTCTTACCTCCTGATACCCGCATTTCAGGCAGCAAGCCCTGAAAGTGTCCTCGACATGGCGGAAACCTGCCATATCGCGGGGAAGCAGGTCTCTCATGCCTTTACATCTCTGATTCTTCATTGCTTCCCTGCGAAACACTTGCTAATTCTACACCAGGCTACGTGTCCCTTCAATCAGACGAACCCGTTGGCCACCTCTGTGTCACGCGCCCTCCACCGAAGTAGCGCCGCTGACAACCTGTGCCTGACGTAGGCGCTTCTCTGTTTGCTCCGTCAAGCAGTATCGCCAAGAAGGTAGGCTCCTCGAGTTTGTTGCTTTCCCCGGCTTGGTCTATAATTACCCCGGAGCCAACATACGATGCGCAGAACACTGTTTGGAGTCCTTTTCCTGCTTGGTCTTCTGATGATCGGGGGTCTGGCCGGAATTACTAACGCGTCAACCCCGACAATTGAAGTTCTCCACGTTGAAGGGACTATCGTGCCGGTTGTGGCTCAATATGTCGATCGGGGCATCAGCCGTGCTGAAGAGGTGAATGCTACCGCGTGCGTTATCGAGCTAAACACGCCGGGTGGGCTTCTGACTGCAACAGAAGACATCGTCGAGAGAATCATGAATGCTGAGGTTCCCGTTGTGGTCTATGTGTCTCCTAAAGGTGCTTGGGCCGCTTCAGCGGGGACTTTCATCACGCTTTCCGCTCACGTAGCTGCCATGACGCCAGGCACCACTATTGGCGCTGCTCATCCGGTAGCTGCTGGAGAACAGGAGATACCCGAAGACGCGATGAAGAAGATAACTCAGTTCTCGGCCAAATGGATGAGGGCTATTGCCGAGGACCGGGGTCGCAACATGGAGGAGGCAGAACTGGCAGTGACGGAAAGCAAGTCCTTCACCGACATCGAGGCACTGGAATCCAACCTCATTGACTTGAGAGCCGATACTCTGGAGAGCCTTATGTCCCAAATTGACGGATGGGAGCTTGTTCTCGCTAGCGGCGAGGAAGTCACACTTGACACCGGAGGGTTCGAGCCGGTCAAGAATGAAATGAATTTCATTGAGAGACTGCTCCAGGCCATCAGTGACCCTAATATTGCCTATGTCCTGTTCACTCTAGCTACGATCGGATTGATCACAGAGATTTCCAGTCCCGGGCTGATATTCCCTGGCGTGTTTGGTGGCATCAGCTTGTTCCTGGCGTTCTATTCTCTGGGTGTGCTGAATGCCTACTGGGGAGGAGTGGCGCTCATATTGCTGGCTGTGGGGCTTTTTGTGGCCGAGTATTTCACCACCAGCTTTGGGCTGTTGACTGCTGGAGGCGTGACCGCGTTTGTTTTCGGCTCATTGATACTATTCAGTCGCAGCCCGGGCATAGAAGTTGATCGGGGTCTGGTGGTCGGGTTGGCCGTTGCCATTTCCGCCTTTGCGATATTCATCATAGGGGCTATCGTTCGGAGTCAGAGACGCCGAAAGGCTACTGGTACTGAGGGGATGGTTGGCGGGCTGGCCAGAGCCAGGACGCCGCTTGAGCCCACAGGCACTGTGTTAGCTGAGGGCGAGCTCTGGACAGCCACATCTGAAGGCGATAAGATAGCTCCAGGCGAGGAGGTGACGATAACCAAAGTCGAGGACTTGAAGTTGTGGGTGGCAAGAAAGCAAAAGAAATAGAACAGAGAGGGATTCACCACATATGGACATAACGGGAATAAGAGAGCCGCTTATTGTGGGCATAGCCTGTATAGGTGCCTTTTTCGTCTTCTGTATTTTCGCCATCATTAGAAGTCAGAGGCGGAGACTTTCCGCTGGTGCGGAGGTCATGATAGGGAAAGTGGCGGAAACACACACAGTGCTTAACCCCAGGGGCACGGTCGCAGCGGAAGGCGAGTTGTGGACAGCTATCGCCGAAGGCAGCAAGATAGAGCCGGGCGAGGAGGTGATAATAACCAGAGTAGAAGGTCTCAAGTTATGGGTAATAAAGAAAGAAAAGGAGGACAAGTGACATGGAACTAGGCTGGCTCGTTTATTTCATTATTGCATTGGCAGTAATAATGATTCTCTCCGCAGCTCTTAAGGTCATTCAGGAATATGAAAGAGGTGGCAAATTCCGCCTGGGCCGGTTTGTCGGTATTGTAGGCCCAGGGCTTGTCGTGATAATACCGTTCATTGAACGCATCAGGAAAGTCGACCTCAGGGTGATCACTATGGACGTACCGCAGCAGGAATGCATGACAATGGACAACGTTACTGTCACAGTTGATGCGGTGATCTACTTTCGCGTGGTCGCGCCTGACGATGCCATTCTGAAGGTACTTGACTACATAAAGGCGACTTCCCTGCTGGCCGCCACTACCCTCCGGAACGTGGTCGGGCAATCCGAGCTGGATGAGCTGTTGGCCCATAGGGAGCGACTCAATGAAAAAATACAAATTGTAGTTGATGAGGGTACCAATCCCTGGGGCATAAAGGTAAGCATGGTGGAAGTCAAGGACGTGGAACTGCCGCAAACAATGCAGCGAGCCATGGCGGCTCAGGCCGAGGCTGAGCGGGATAGGCGAGCCAAGGTTGTCCACGCTGAGGGCGAATTCCAGGCGGCTGAGAAACTATCTGAAGCTGCCAAAGTCATTGCCACTCAGCCGATAGCACTCCAGCTTCGCTATCTTCAAGCCATGACTGGCATTGCCACAGAGAGGACCAACACCATAATCTTCCCATTGCCTATCGATATGGTGACTCCTTTCCTAGGCCAGGGTAAGCCGCAACAGAAGTAGGAAACCGCGTGCCATTAGCGAACAACGGGGCAATAGCCAAGACCTCTGGTTTTGGCTATTGCCCATACCCTTCGGCAGGAGGGAAAGGCAGACCCGCGAGCACGTGAGTGATCTCTCCTTGACTACTGCTCTCTTTGGTTCTGGCTACGATCTTTTGTGCTAGAATATCCCGGAAAGGGGTGAGCAACTACAGGGAGGGCAGTAATGGCGAGCAGCAGCAAGCAGGAATGGCGCAAGAGCACGCTGGCACCGATCCTTGAGCGTTTTTCTGAACGGCAAGGCAAATTCGAGACTACGTCAGGCATAGAACTTGACACTGTTTATGTCCCCGAGGACCTGGCGGACTTCGACTACGCCTCACAGTTGGGCTACCCTGGCGAGTATCCTTTCACACGTGGCGTCCAGCCCAACATGTATCGAGGGAGGTTGTGGACGATACGTGAATATGCGGGTTTTGGCACCGCCGAGGATACGAACGCCCGCTACAAGAAGCTGCTTGCGGAAGGCCAGACTGGATTGTCTGTTGCTTTCCATTTGCCGACACAGATAGGCTACGATTCCGACCACCCGTTGGCCAGAGGCGAGGTGGGCAAAGTTGGCGTGGCAATAGACACCCTGCGCGATATGGAAATCCTCTTCCAGGACATACCTCTGGACAAGGTGAGCACTTCGATGACTATTAATGCGACTGCGGCTATCCTGCTCGCCATGTACATTGCTCTGGGCAGAAAGCAAGGAGTCGAAGCAGCCAGGCTTAATGGCACTGTTCAAAACGACACGCTCAAGGACTACATTGCTCGAGGTACCTACATCTTCCCACCACGTCCCTCGATGAGATTAATCACCGACATAATCTCCTACTGCGCCAAGAATGTGCCCCGTTGGAACTCCGTCAGTATTAGTGGCTACCATATACGAGAGGCGGGCTCTACTGCTGTCCAAGAGATTGCGTTCACACTGGCGAACGGCATCGCTTATGTGCAGGCAGCAATCGACGCTGGCCTTGATGTTGATTCCTTTGCCCCGAGGCTTTCCTTCTTTCTTAACAGCCACATCAATTTCTTCGAGGAGGTCGCCAAATTCAGGGCTGCGCGTCGGCTCTGGGCCAGGATTATGAGAGAGAGGTTTGGAGCTAAGGATGAACGTTCGTGCATGCTCCGCTTTCATACTCAAACCGCCGGTGTCAGCCTCGTGGCCCAGCAACCACTGAACAACATCATCAGGGCAGCTTTGCAAGCACTGGCTGCAACCATGGGAGGGACTCAGTCGTTGCACACGGACTCCTATGACGAAGCCTACGCCACGCCTAGCGAGGACGCAGTGACAATCGCGGTCCGAACCCAGCAAGTCATAGGTTACGAGAGCGGCATCCCTGACGTTGTTGATCCTCTTGGCGGCTCCTACTACATAGAGTATCTCACGGACAGAATTGAAAGGGGAGCGAGCGAGTACATCGCGAGAATTGATGACTTAGGCGGTGCTGTTGCGGGCATCGAGGAAGGGTTCCAGCAGCGCGAAATCCAGGATGCCTCGTACAAATACCAGATGATGATCGAGCAGGGCAAGCAGACGATAGTCGGCGTGAACAAGTTCGTCTCTGGCTACTCCAAGATCGCGAACATGCTAAGGTTTGACCCGGAGGTGGAGAGAAAACAGAAGGAGAGGTTGGCTCAAGTCAAGCAAGAGAGAGATAGCGCCAGGGTCAAACGAGCCCTCGAGAGATTGGCAGACGTAGCTCGGAGCGATGAGAATACTCTGCCATCTTTGCTGGAGTGTGTAGAAGCCTATGCTACTGTGGGGGAGATGACGGACACGCTGCGCGAAGTCTTCGGTACTCAAAGGGAGTTCCTGTCTTTCTAGACAGCCGCCTTGGCGCAGGAAGCCAGGATGGGTTATCCCTATCCGGGACAGAGGGCAGGACAAGGAGGAATAGGAATGGTCAAGCAAGTTGGTCATGTAGGTCTTTTGGTCGAGAGCTTAGATGAGACTGCCAAACTCTACCAAGAGCTGTTTGGAGCCACGTTGGATGAAGTCAAGACTGTGGCTGAGCAAGGCGTGAGAGTGGGCATGCTCGGTTTTGGCAGTGGTGCCAAGCTAGAACTCCTGGAGCCACTTCCCGACAGCAGAATGGCTGCCGCGTTGGAGAAACGTGGTGAGGGAGTGCAGCATGTCTCCTTTGACGTTGACGACATTGAGGCCGAAATCGCCTCCTTGGTTGAGAAAGGTGTGGAACTGATTGATAAGAAGCCACGGCGTGGGGTGGAGGGTATGGTTGCCTTCATCCACCCGAAATCAGTCAAGGGAGTGCTCGTCGAGCTTTGCCAGAGAGACTAGTGGAGAGGAGACCAGACAATGCCGAAAAGAAAAATCCGTGTCCTAATCGCCAAGCCAGGGTTAGATGGACATGACCGGGGCGCTAAGGTGATAGCTAGAGCCCTGCGCGATGCTGGTATGGAGGTAATCTATACCGGCATACGGCAGACCCCGGAGGCTATTGTTGCCACAGCTGTTCAAGAAGATGTCGATGTTGTCGGAATGAGCATCCTGTCTGGTGCACATCTGGAACTGTTCCCGATCGTCATGGAAGGACTGAAAAACAAGGGAAAGGCGGACACGCTGGTTGTTGCCGGTGGCATAATACCTGAGGAGGACATACCAGCCATGAGGCAAATGGGAATAAAGGAGATCTTCAGTCCCGGCACCCCTACAAGTGATATAGTCGAGTATATTCGCAGGGAATCGGCAGCCACGTAGATAACGTGCTGCAAGGCTCGTCGTATCTTGTTTCAGTGGGCGATACCCACCAGGTCACTGAGCTCTGCAATCCCTTCCTGTCTCATGAAGTCCCTTATCCCCGTCACAACGGTAACGCAGCCCTCAGGGCCGGTCAGATTAAGCGTCCCGACTTGAACTGCAGTGGCCCCGGCCATAATGAACTCCAGAGCATCAGTGGCAGAACTGATGCCACCACAACCTATCACGGGAATACTGATGACTTCGGCCACCTGGTACACCATGTAAAGAGCTATGGGTTTGATAGCGGGCCCGGACAGCCCACCCGCAATGTTGCCCAGGCAGGGTTTTTTCGTCTTTGCATCAATTGCCATGGCCTTCACGGTGTTGATCAGAGAGACGGCGTCGGCCCCAGCTTTCTCCACCGCCAAGGCAATTCCCCGAATGTCGGTTACATTGGGGCTCAGTTTGACCATGATTGGCAGGCTGCTCACCGCCTTGACTTCCCCTGTTAGCCTGGCAGCCAGTTCAGCGTTGACTCCGAATTCCATCCCTCCTGCTGGCACGTTGGGACAGCTAACATTCAACTCGACCGCCCGTATGCCTGGTATGCCTTCCAATCTACTCACTGTCTGAACATACTCATCGAGGGTCTCTCCGGCCACATTCACGATGACTGGCACCTGCCAAGCTGCCCATGTTGGCGCTTTGTCCTTGATTAGGGCTTCAACACCGATATTCTCCAAACCGACGGAATTGAGCAAGCCACTCATTGTTTCCACTATTCGCGGTTGTCGATTGCCCTTCCTGGGACGCAACGTGATTCCCTTGCATATGATTGCTCCCAGCTTTTGTATGTCAACACTGTCGCTCAACTCCGTGCCATAGCCGAAAGTGCCGGAAGCAGCCATCACGGGATTATCCAGCTTCAACCCCTCGGGGTGGCGGGGAGCTATCTGAACTCTGAGATCAGGCAGGTTCTGCATGTTCCCTACGCTATTATCGCAGCCACTGCCTACCTGAAGCAATATGGCTGACTAGCTCCCTATGCTAGAATTCTATCTGATGGACACACTGAGTTACCACATTCGGCCAATGCGAGACGACGATATTCCTCAAGTGTCCGAGATTGACCGCGAGGCATTCCCAGCCGAATCTCTCTTTCGCCCGTACACTTCGTACAAACAGGAGATACACAATTCCGTGGCTCACTACCTCGTAGCGTGTACAACAGACAAGCCAGACCAAGGCAATTGGCCCAAAGACGGTTGGTTCAAACGTATTTCACGCTGCCTGCCCGCGATGCCCTTTCGAATGCCGACACATGGAGGCCATAGCAGAGAGTATGTCATTGGCTTCGCCGGGTTGTGGGTTATGTTAAGTGAGGCGCACATCATCGCCATCGCCGTGAGACACAACTGTCGGCGAATCGGAATTGGCGAGGAACTGCTCATATCAGTCATCGGACTGGCCACCAGACTCAACGCCAACCTCGTTACTCTAGAGGTTCGGGCATCCAACAGGACGGCGCAGGAGCTTTATGGCAAGTACGGATTCTACGTATCCGGGAGACGTTCTGCATACTATTCAGATAACGGTGAAGATGCTGTGCTTATGAGCACAGAGGACATTTGGTCGCCCCTGTTTCAGACGCGTTTTGAGGAACTAAAAGAGGCTCACAATCAGAGATGGAAGGCTCGGTGACGAGCCTGCCTCGGTGGAAAAGGCCGACACTCGCAGGTGGCTTACCCGTATTTGGTCAATATGCCACGGAAGCAATCGACGACAAAACCCAACTGCTCCCTGTCCGCAGCAAACGTAGAAACCTTAAAGGCCTTCGTCAAGCCTGGCTGGGCCCCCCAGATTCCTCTTTCTTTCAGCTCCTTGTATAAGAAATAGCCCTTCTCTCGCACGCGCCTGGAGATATCGTACAGCACTGGGGTTTCGAAGTGTAGAAGGTCATGCCTGTGTGGTCTCTCCCCTAGCAGCTTGAAGTCCAGTTTGTCTAATTCGTTGGCGAACCACTCTACCTTTGACAGTTGCGCATCCCAATCATTGATTCTCTCCCTCACCTGCGGAAAGGAAGCCATAAGTGTTGCTACCGGGACCCCTCTCAAGCTGCAACCCAGAAGCTCAACTTCTTTGCGGGGGTATGCTGCTGATTTGCGGAGCACGATTTCCTTCCAGTGCTCCGTCATTCCCAACACGCCGCAAGGACCGGCGGAAGCCATGCTCTTGTGCCCGCTACCAACGATGAAATCAGCCCCCAGTTCATTCATCTTGACTGGCATTCGACCAACAGCATATGCCCCGTTGATCACATAGGGGACGTCATGGTCCCGAGCAATCGCCCCCAGCCTCCTGGCATCAGGCAGATTGCCATAATTGCCGTCAGGGTAAGTTAGGAGAAGCAGTCTGGGATTGTGTTCTCTTATCAGCGGCACGTAGTCATCAACATTGATCCTGAACTCAGGATAGCCAGAGTGTGGCACTTCGACGACGTTCAGACCTGCTCGATCGGCTGCCACAACTGTGCTGTAGTGTCTGTTGGCATCAACAAGGACTGACTCGCCCGGTTTGACCAGGGAGTGCATGATCATGAATATGCCATCCCTTGCCCCGTAGGTTAA
>JADFUZ010000043.1 GCA_015222295.1 Chloroflexota bacterium
GTACTGAACAGAGTGCTGGCTGGGGGCTGGGGTGTAAGGGACGCGGCTGGGGTGATGGGGGTAAGCGAACGTCATGGGTGCGGCTTCTGACAGCCTATCGAGTGGATCTACCCCTCACTGGGGTATCACGGGAGGAGAAAACCGCGGGTTCTTCCCGAAGCTATCCCGTGCCATCCCCGGCGAGCAGGTGCTCTTCACCCGGCCGGTAGACGTAGCTCTGGCCCGGCGTGATCTTCTCCACGAAGAGAACCCTCTTGTGGCCGTCGAACGTGACCGCAAGAGCATAGTAGTCAAACCTGGGTACATACAGCCTGACAACCCCCTGCTTGTTAGCGCGAGAGATGCCCAGACCGGCGACTGAGACCTCAGCACCGTTCACCGGCCGGCCCTGCTCGTCCAGGACCCGCACCCTGGCAGCGCGCCCCCACTGGAGATTCCTGGCGAGGAACTGCTTCAACCTGCTCGAGCGACCGGGCACAGGGACATCTGGAATAAGTCCCAGGATATCCTTTTCAAACTCGCCTGCCCATTTCGGCACCCGCCAGTCCTCACCGAACTTCGCACGGAGATACTCCTCGGGTGGGTTTGGCACAAGGAATCTCTCGCCGAGGAATTCTACTTCTTTCAGGTCAGTGAGCAAGCGAACCGGGATGCGGACCCCCGGATACATGAACACCGCATCATCAAGCACCCAGTAGCAGCTCCAGTCAATCCTGACGGATTCCTTAACCAGCGGCACGTACACATAGTGGTCATTCCGCTCGATTCTGGTGAGAAAGCCCCGTTCTCTGAGTGTTCGCACCACCGGTTCCACCGTTTCCTCACTGAACCCGTGAAGCCCAAAGACAGAGCCCACATCAACATCGTCATCCCAGGGAATCAGACGGTTGTCTCTGATTGCGCCGAGGCATGTCCCTTGACGAAGGAAGAAGGTCACTCCTGCCTCATCCATGACCTGCTTCACTTCCTTCAAGAGTCTCTCGGCAGTGGCCGGTTCGATCGGGTCCGATGAATCCAAAGCTCGATTGAGTTGGATTTCCTCTTTCGGACTAAGCCAGCTCACCATTCCTCCTCCCTATGTAGGCTGATCGAAGCCTTGGCCATGCTAGACTTCGACATAGTGCCCCCGCCTCAATAGCAGAGAAGAGTCTAGCTAAGGAGACGCCGTTTCGTCAACCTTATGTAGGCTCTATGACGAAAGTGGCGCAGGATATCCTGGACCTGCCTGAGCTCCCTAACCTGACATGTCCTGTCTCAGGGTCTTACTCAAAGGCCTGACTTTGTGACAGAGAGCCTCTTCGAGTTGGTCGGCATTTGAACTTGAAGGTAAGCGCTGATACACTGCGACGGTTGTCGCGCAGCGACCGGGTTAAAGGAGGTAGCATGAGTAAGGTGATAGAGATAACGGACAAGAGTTTTGAGGAGGAGGTTCTAAAATCAGATATTCCCACTGAAGTTGACTTCTGGGCACCCTGGTGTGGCCCCTGTCATATGGTTTCGCCCATATACGACAAAGTCTCAGAGGAATACGAGGGCAGATTCAAGTTCTGTAAGATAAATGTCGATAAGGATCCTCAGGCAGCGATGAAATACCAGATCAGGGCCATACCTATGCAGATGTATTTCGCTGATGGTCAGAAGGTTGACGAAATCCTCGGCGCGGTTCCCGAGTCTATGATACGGTCAAAGGTTGAAGATGTTCTGAAAAGGTATCCGAGTGATGAAGACGGGAGGCTCAAGGTGCTTCTAAGCTCTTGGACCGAGCACAACAAACACCATAACGGGAAATTCAGGAAATGGAGGGAGAAAACCAGGAACACAGGAGACAATCCAATCTACGACAGCATACTGCAGGCGGTGGGGGAGATGGAGAAAACCAATGAAAGGCTATCCCAACTACTGATTGAGTTGCGGGGAGGGAGATGAAAAGGTGGCAATGGCTACTAAGGAGAAAATAAGGGAAATATACGAGATTCTACCCGGACTTGATTGTGGTTTTTGCGGGTATGGTAATTGTGGGCGATTCGCCAGAGCGGTGGCAGAAGGGAAAGCCTCACCTTTTGGCTGCCGCCAGAATCCCTGGGCAGGCTACAGAATAAGTGGAATCATCGGAGCCAAAGCTCCAACGATTGGGTATGGATTGTATCAACCTGTTTTGTCTCAGAGAGCGGAACCCCTCTCTCCGGCATTATTGAGAGAAGAAGTGAGTGCACTATCCGGGACAGTTGGCAATATCTTGACTAGAATCCAGAAGCTAGCGAAGGAGTAATGGGGTGTGAAGAATAAGCTATGGAGTGCACCCATATGGTTGAACAGAAGGGGTTGGCAGAGTGTGGCGGGGTAACATCCTTGTGTTGACAGGTCATCAGCAGGTCTTCGAAGCCATTCGGTGACTGATAATCCAGAGCCGAATGAAGCCTCTTCTGATTACAGACCTCCTCAATGAAGTAGGGAAGGCTGGTTATCACGTTCCCGAGAGTCTCATACTCAGATGGGCACAAGTCCTCGTAGTTCAGCATTTCCAAGAAGCTCTCTGTCCAGGCATTCTCACAGGGATTGCGCTTTTGAGCCATGCTGATTTCAAGTGCGTAGCTCCTAGGCTCATCTACACGCTCACTTGAGGCGTATTGCACCCCACTCCCACCGGATATCGCCGAGCAGGTGTCCAAAGTGGGCGACGACTTCAGGTTTCCTGTGGGCTGGCTGTGCCTGCCTCTCTAGGCTGAGAAGGTCGGGTGTCGGTGCGAGGCAGAGGCTTTGGGGCTAGGGGAAGCTGTGAATTGAGTCGCTGGATGCTTGGTGGTGGCTTCTGCGCTACGCTTGCACGTGAAGGGCTCCGCTTAGTATGATGCTGGAGGAGTCTTGCCACAACACTGGGAATGCAGTGAAGCTCGCGTGAAAGAAGTGGTCCTGGGTATAGGCAACACATTGAGAGGCGACGACGGGATTGGCGTTCACGTTGTCGAAAGCGTCAACAAGAGGCTGGAAGGATCTGGAACGAGAGCGGAGCAAAACAAGTCCGGGAGAAGCGACAGGCGAATAGTAGCCATAGATTGTGGTACGACTCCTGAGAATTACACGTCAATTATCAGAGAGCATGGCCCTGATAGACTGGTACTCGTAGATGCCGCTGAGATGGGGCTGCCTCCAGGTTCGTACAGAATCATACCTCCGGAGCGGACAGGGATCATGAGTGTTTCAACCCACAGCTTACCCCTGTCTCTCTTTCTGTCGTATGTAGGTGAGTTCTGTCGAGAAGTAGTGCTCGTGGCCGTACAGCCCGGGCGTATGAATCTTGGCGGAAAGTTGTCCCGCGCAGTCCGGATGGGTGGGGAACAAGTTGCGAGCCTCATCATAGAAGGGCGGCTGGACGAAATTGGGTTGCTCGAGACACAGGCGTTTGAGACTGGAAGTACGGCAAGGGGGAGTTAGCCTATCCGGTTACGACAAGGTCATCGGCGAATTTATCATAGCTGGAGAGCAAGAATTCGTCGGTCATGGAGAGTGCGCTCGTGGGACATATGTCGTTGCACTGTGCACAGAAGCAGCATCGGGATACGAATATCTTTATCTTCTTCTCATCGGGTATGGGTTCTATGGCTTTGGTAGGGCAGACCTTGATGCATAGGTTGCATCCGGTGCACTTGTCCCGGTCATAGGCTATTTTCCCTCGGAAATTGGGGGGTACGGCGACCGGGGGATGCAGCACGCTTTCACCTCTGTGAACGCTACTGAGGAAGGCACTGGCTGATTCAGGGGCATACTTGGCCGGGAACTTGTTTGTGGCCGGCGTCAGGAAAAGCTGTCTCAGGAGTACCTTTATCATCTTCATAGTACTAAGTCCACCCATATCAGTATCAGACCGACGAGGCTGATGAGGGTCATGGTGACAAGGTAGAACTTGCTTGCCTGGTCGATCTTGAATCGTGCCATAGAGGCGCGTATCAACATGACGCAAACGAACATTATGAGGAAGACCTTCAGGAGGAAGAACAGTGCATCCACTGCAAACGCAGGAACGAGAGCCTCAATTCCGATGAGGGGTGCCAGGTTGTACGGAAAGAACAGAGCCACTATCAGGGATACTATGGCAAAGCTCTTCACTGCGCCTGATACGTAGAACAGCGCCAGGTTTCTTCCCGAGTACTCAACCAGTAGCCCGCCAGCGATCTCAGTCTCAGCTTCTGCCATGTCAAAGGGTACCTTTGATAGCTCTCCCGGTGTAACGAGCAAGAGGACGAAGAACATCATCAGCGTTCCGATGAATCCAAGCGGCCCCACCAGGTTCCATATGGGATACGCGGCAATTGTGGACAACACGAACGGGCTGGCGTCGGTGACGAAACTGATGCGCCAGGCGATAGCCACTATCACCATCGCCAGAGGGAATTCGACGCTCATCATGACCACCATCTCTCGCTGTGCTCCCACGGTGGCGTATGGTGAACTTGACGCGAAGCCGGCCGCTACCA
>JADFUZ010000044.1 GCA_015222295.1 Chloroflexota bacterium
AAGTATCGGTTTGGGTGCTCCAGTCGTCCCAGACGTGAAGTAGAGACCGCATCCATCATCACTACCGAGTTTGACACCTGGGGCCTCGCTGGAAGCCTTGCCTACCACAGCCTCGAAGCCATCCACATCCTCGGGCGCATTCTGACCAACGACAATGTAGTCGTTTATCACAGGCAACTGGAAACGGACGGCGTCAACCCTTTCAACGAATTCCTCTCCCACAATCATTGCCTTGGCCTCCGCTATGTCAGCGCAATATTTGAACTCGCTACTGGTGAACCTGTAATTGAGAGGAACTGCCCACGCCCCGGTCCTGATGATGCCAAAGTAGGCCTCAACCCAGTTTATGGAATTCATCATCCAGTGAATAACCTTGTCGCCTTTCCTGATGCCCCTATCCACAAGAACGTTGGCCACCATGTTTGCCCTTTCGTCCAATTCTTTCCACGTGACCTGCTTCCTCATCCTTTCGCTGGGTTTCACCTCAATGAGCGCCACGTCACGAGGATATACAGTGGCATTGCTGGTCAGCATCTCTGATATGGTGGACATTTACTATGTCATCTCCTACACAAGTCGCTGTAGCCCATCTAGTATGTAGCCAAGCCAGGTAGAAAAGTCGCCACTTGGGGCAACGCCATGAGTATACCAACAGTGGCTACTTGTGCTCCCAGAAAGGGGAGTATTCCCTTGAAGATAGTTTCGAGAGAGACACCCTCAGAAACTCCCCTGGTAACATACACATTCACTCCGACGGGTGGCGTGATAACCCCCATGCCGGTTACGAGCACAACTATCACACCAAACCATATGGGGTCAAAGCCCAGAGCCAGGACCACCGGGTACATGATGGGAATGGTGAGGGTAATCAGGGCAAGCGCATCCATGAAGCACCCACCCACAAGGTACATGAACACTATGACAGCCATAGCCGCCATAGAGGGAATCGGAAGCCCTGCTACCCAGTCGGCCAAGATAATGGGGATAGTAGTCACTGCCATGAAGTGTCCGAAAACCGTGGCCCCGTAGACGATAAACATGATCATACAGGTTATCCGCAAAGCTTCTCTAGCCGCGCCAAGGAACCGCTGCCACGTCAATTGTCGGGTAGCCAGTCCGATAACCAAGACCCCAACAGCGCCCGCTCCACCGGCCTGCGTTGGGCTGAACCACCCGAGGAAAAGCCCCACTATCACAAAGGTGAACAGGGCCAGGGTCTCCAAGACACCAACGAGACCACGCATTTTCTCCTTCCAACTCGTGGGTATCCCTGCCGGTCCAAGCGCAGGATTGCGCCAGCACAGGAGCGCCACGACACCGATGAAAAGGCTGGCGAGGATCAAACCGGGGAAGACACCTGACAGGAAAAGCTTGCCTATCGACTGCCCAGTCATTATGCCGTAGATAATGAAGATAGTGCTGGGCGGGATGAGAATGCCCAAGCTGCCTGCGGCGGCGACGCAGCCTGTGGCCAATGAATCGGCATAGCCGTACCTTCTCATCTCAGGTAGAGCCACCTTCCCCATCGCAGCGGCAGTGGCGTTGGTTGACCCGCATATGGCAGCAAAACCGGCACAACCGGCCACAGTCGCCATGGCCAGACCACCACGCAGTCTACCTAGCAGCGAATAGCTAGCATCATACAGTCTCTTGCTCATCCCAGAGGCAGCCGCGAGAGAGCCCATGAACACGAACATAGGGATAACCGTAAGCGAATAGGAGGAAAAGCAATGGAAAATATCTCGGGCAAGAACGCTGAACCCCACGTCAACCGAACGCAGGCAACTTATACCAACAAAGCCCATGAAAGCCATGGCAAAGCCTACTGGCATGCGGAGAAGGAAAACCACAACCAGGACAACAATGCCTGCGATGCCAACGACTACGGGACTAATTTCCTTATCCTCTAACTACTTCCCTGAGCAGCTGTACCACCAGCACCAGAAAAACCGCGGTGCAACAGAGGGCTATTCCAAAAACGAAGGGATAGAAAGGTATCTCCTGTGTCATGGAGACTTCGCCGCTCACCCAGAGTGCCCGCCCAAAGGCATAGCTATTCCATGCGAGGAGGGCAAAGAGCGCCATCCCACACAAGTAAACGACGCAGGAAATGGCTTTCCGAGCTGTCCGGGGCAGGCGCACTACCAGGAACTGGACATCAATGTGCCCGCGTAGAACCTGCGTCTGTGCTATGGAAAAGGCAATGACAACCACACCCAGAAAGCCAACCATCTCGATCCCGCCGGGGATCGGCCACTTGAATAGCTTGGCTGCGCCTATGTCAATTACGACCAAGGCCAACATGGCCACCAATCCCGCGCCGGCAACCCAGTTAAGCCAACTGCTCAGAAAACGCGCAAATCTCTCGAAGCCGTCCATTTCGCCTGGCACAATACAGCGCTCTGGGGCGCTCAAATTGCCTAGATCCTTCCCCTTCGAGCACCCCAGAGGTCACTCTCTTGGCTGAGGTAATTCTCGTTACTCTAGCAATTCCTTCTCCACATACTCTACACAAAACTCCTCAGTTGGTGTCCTATCTGTCCAGTATGCAGTTCGCTCAAGCAGGTAGTCCTCGTAGTCTGCCGCCGGTAACCCCATCGCCGTCTTTTCCTCTATGTACTCATCTACCAGCCGTCCGGTAGCTTGCACCCATCTGGCCATCTCTGCGTCGGGCAGTTCAATCAACTCCCTACCATCAAACGTCAGGAAATAGTCTATTCCCACCTTGTCATAATAGGTCCAGACCTTGCCGTGTTTCTCTATCCACTCTCCGCTGACCTCCGTGAAGAGCTCTCTCATGTCGCTGCTAAGGCTATCCCACTTATCCTTATTCATGACTACGAACATGTTGGCAGTATAACCGACGTCATAGCAGCCAGTGACGTACTTCACGACCTCCGCTTGGTTCCATCCTTTCAAAACTTCCCTGGGAGTGAGGCTGCCATCTACCGTACCCTTGGACATCAGTTCATAAGCCTCTCCCTGCGAGCCACCATATCCCTCCGCACCAAGAGCTTCTATTATCTTGGCTCCTACGCCTGTGGACCTTATCACCAATCCCTCGAGATCCTCCATCTTACGCACTGGCTTCTCCGTGGTGAAGACGACTCCCGGGCCATGCGCGTGAAAATAGAGCACATGCACGTCATTGAATTCCTCAGGCGTGAATCTCCTATAGAAGTCGTTGGCCACCTTCGTGGCCACCCATCCATTCGGGTAGCCGTGAGGCATGTCAATCAGTTGCGTGGCGGGAAAACGACCCATCGTATAGGCTAGAACGGACATGCCCATGTCTGAGATGTCCTCCACTACGCCGTCATAAACCTGTGGTGCCGGAGTCAACGTGCCACCCGGATAATAGGTGATATCTACCGTGCCGCCGCTGCGCTCCCCTAATTCCTCACAGAACTGCTCCGCCAGCACGGAATGCAAATGGGTGGGCGGAAAGAAATTGCTATAGGTGAGCTCTATTGTCTCCGGGGTCGCCGGTGCTGTACACGAGGCAGCCAACGGCAACGCTCCCAGCACCAGGGCCAATAACATGAGCGACTTCTGTGTCTTCAACGGTCTCACCTCCATATTGTTCTCAGAATTCCTTCATCTGGTTGGGTTTCCATCACCACATATGAACCAGTATTTAATCATACCTTGAATGCCACGTCCAACTGAAACACCGGATATCACACAGCATGCTAGGTTCCAAGCATGGCGGGCAAAATCCATCACGGCCCGCCCCTGGCAGCAGCAACAGTTGTCGCTGCGGCCCTAGCCATTACATCTCTTTCGCGCAGGCCACTGCCGTTTCGCAGAAACCAACGCGCAAACCGCTTACTCACACCGGGCACTCGTCTGTCAGTTCGTCGCCCAAGCTAGCACCGCCATCGACCTGGACGCCGAATCGGGAACCCGTCCCCGTGTGACCCCCCTGCCGCAGAGGGCATGCAAACCCTGTCCAAGGATTAGCTCACGCTGAATTCTTGAGCAGCCCCGCGGAAGCCCTCAAGGGAACCTTCCAACGTCCTATCAGTTACGCAGTACGAGATACGAAAATAGCCCGGCGAGCCAAAGCCTCTCCCGGGCACGGTCAACACCTTCCACTGCTGTAACTCGTTCACGAAGACAACATCGTCCTCCAGCGGCGACTTCGGGAACATGTAGAAAGCTCCCTGCGGTTTCGTCACACGGTAACCCATTTCAACAAGATGGTCGAAGAGGAAATCCCTTTTCCTCTGATACTCAGCCACCGAGACAGTGACCTGCTGCAGATTGCGCACCGCGTGTTGCATCAGAGCTGGCGCGTTCACATATCCCAGTGTACGGTTGCAAAACGTAAGTCCAGCAATCAGTTCCTCACGCTGCGTGCACGTCGGGTTTACCGCAACATAGCCGATGCGCTCACCTGGCAGTGCCAGATCCTTCGAGTGAGAAGTGACTACAACGGTATGAGGGTGATGATGGAAGACCGCCGGATAGGTCACCCCGTCATATATGATTTTCCGATACGCCTCGTCGCTAATGAGGAAAATCCGGGTCCCGTACTGGGACTCCTTCTTACCCAGGAGATCACCGATCTGATGTATCAGATCCTGACTATACACAGCGCCGGAGGGATTGTTCGGGGAGTTGATGATTACCGCCTTAGTCTTGGCCGTGACGGCAGCTTCAAGGGCATCGAGCTTCGGTACAAACTGCTCGTCGGTCGGTACCACTATACTAGCTCCCCCCTGGTTATCTATGTAGTTATCGTACTCAACGAAGTAAGGAGCAAATACGATAACCTGCTCGCCAGGGTTGAGTATGGTCTTGAGTACGACGTTTAGCGCCCCTGCGGCACCACAGGTCATGACGATATCGTCCATAGAGAACTCTATGCCGGTCTCCAGTTTCAGTTGTGCTGCCACCGCCGCTCTTGTTTCCGGATAGCCGGCATTCGCCATGTATCTATGCATTCCCCGCCCGGGGCTATCCACCAGTTTCCTCAGCTCCTGCCCAAAGGCGGGCGGAGGCTCCATCACAGGATTCCCCAAGGAAAGATCAAACACATTCTCCTCGCCATATTGCTGCTTGAGGCTTGCTCCCTCCTCAAACATCCTCCTGATCCAGGACCCCTCCTCCATACGTTTGCGGACATTATCTGATATTGCCATCCAAGCCTTCCTTTCTACCCTGGTCAAAAGCTGTGAGGTTGACTTGCAGGATACTCGATGGTATTCGCTGGGTCATGCATTCCTTCCACGTCTGAACCTCGATGGGCAGCAAGAGCGACGAGCATCCCAGCATAAACATGTTGAGCGTTCTGGTATTGCCCAGCTGCCTGGCCTTGGCCGTGCCGTTGACGGTATAGACACGATCCGACCGCTGCCTCATGATATCACTCACCTCTTCGTCACTGGGGTACCGCTCGGTCCCCACATTGACTGATAGCGGTCGCAGCGCATGGTTGTTGACAATGGCTACCGCTCCATTTCGGAGGTAGCTGCTCCACCTGGCCGCCTCCAGTTTTTCAAAAGCGACCAATAGGTCGACCTCCCCCTGCCTTATCAAGGGGGACCAGCCCCGTTGGCCTATCCGAAGATGACTCACTACACTACCACCCCGTTGTGCCATGCCCAGCGAATCCGTCTTCTTCACGTCGTATCCAGCGACCAAGGCTGCCTCAGCCACTATGTCACTGGCCAGAATGACACCCTGACCCCCCACCCCCACAACAAGCATGTCCACATTCCTTATGGACACTTCGTACCCTCGACTTCAGACTGCGGGCCTATCGCGTGGCGCGGACAGATCTGCTGACAGATAGTGCAAGCTTCGCCAACACAGAGAGCAGTGTCAATTTGAACCTGCCCGTTCTCACTCTGAATCGCCGGACACCCGATCATAAGGCACGTACCACATTGATCGCACTTGCCACTATCGACAGCCCTCGGCCCCGAACGCCTCGGCACCCGCACGGCACAGTCACCACGAACGATGATAACCGAAAGCTCAGGGTTGTCCAGGCAGCTCTTCACCGCGACCCTGATCTCCTTCACATTGAACGCATCGACTACCTTGACATCCTCGACCCCTATACCTCGAACCAGGCGTTCCAAATCCACAGCCTTCGTCTTCTTGCCCTGCGCCGAAATACCGGTGCCGGGGTGGTCCTGGCGGCCTGTCATGGCAGTAGTCCCATTATCCAGGATTATCACCGTTATCTTCCCTTGGTTGTACACAGCATCTACGACCGGCGTTATGCCCGAATGCAGAAAAGTGGAATCCCCGATAACCGCTACCACCTTATTGGTGATGCCAGCCTTCTCCATACCCAGTGCCTGGCCGATGCCGGCACCCATGCAGGCCGTCGTATCCATGGCATTGAGCGGAGGATAGCTAGCCAGCGTGTAGCAGCCAATATCCCCGGTGATGGTCAGAGTGGATCGTCTCGATGACTTGCCTTTGGAATTTGGTAGCTTGAGCCGCCGTCCCATGCTGCTGAGGACAAAGAATATGCCAGTGTGGGGGCAACCCGGGCAAAGCAGGGGGGGGCGCCTGGGCAGTTCCGCCACTATGTCTGCTTTCCGCGGGGCTGGTACCCCGGTCAACAGCCCGACACCCCGCGCCCCCTGCTCAATGATAGCCGGGTTCAGTTCGCCGACCCTCGGGGTGATTTCTTTCCCAACAACCTTCAACCCCATGGCCTTAATATTCTCCTCCAGAAAAGGATCGAGCTCCTCGATGACCACTAGCGTGTCCACTCCGGCGGCGAAGTGATGGAGCAGCTCCCGGGGCAGAGGATACGTCATTCCCAGCTTCAGAAAGGAGGCCTTGGGGAAAGCCTCCCTGGCATACTGGAAGGCGATGCCACTGGCCACCACGCCGAGATGCCGCTCGCCCCACCCAACCCGATTCAAAGAAGAAGTCTCGGCATATGCAGCCACCTTGACCAAGCGGTCCTCCATCAACGGGTGCCTCAGCCGGGCATGAGCCGGTAGCATGACATACTTCTTCACATTGCGCTCGAAGCCTACCTGCCGAACTGGCACGACCCTGCTCCGATTCACCTGCACCACCGACTTGGAATGAGAGATGCGAGTAGTGCTGCGCACGAGCACAGGGGTATCGAATTGTTCGCTGATGTCAAAGGCGTACGCCATGAACTCATAGGCTTCCTGGCTATCACTCGGCTCCAGCATAGGCACCTTGGCCAGTCTGGCATAGTGCCGGTTATCCTGCTCATTCTGAGAGCTGTGCATTCCGGGGTCATCTGCCGAGATTACCACCATTCCGCCATTGATTCCAGTGGTAGAGGCAGCCATGAACGGGTCACTGGACACATTCAGCCCCACATGCTTCACGGATACGAGTGACCGAACCCCGGCGTACGCCGCCCCCAGGGCTACTTCCATAGCCACTTTTTCGTTCGTTGACCATTCGGCATAGACATCGTCAAAGCGAGCCATGGACTCAAGTATCTCAGTGCTCGGAGTCCCAGGATAAGCAGTAGCTACCTTGACACCAGCGTGGTAGGCTCCCAGGGCCAGAGCCTCATTCCCGGATAGTAGTCTCTTCATTTTCGCCACAGTATAGCATACCCATCTGACAGCGAAGCATGCTGACAATAGCGAACGGGCTGATGCCCCATTGACAAGAAAGCTAGGTGGAAGTGGCATGATCTCTGGACAGTCGTGAACAGCAGGAGGGAGGGCGACGATACCTGTGGATGACCTCACCGCCGAGCTCACGCAGAAAGACGCTCCGTGGCAGTTCATCTGGCAGCTTGCCCACGGCCCGCTGACATTCCAGAGCTTGTCAACGGAAGCACCCGGTTTCGGAATCGTAGGCACCCAAACGCCACAGAAGGAAACAGCTACCTAATGAGAAACAGCCCGGCGCGGGTCATCTGGCGCTCTTGATAGCAAGGACTATGCTACCGATGCTGCCGACCAGGAAGCCTGCGGGGCAAACAACAATCGCCATGAAAAAGAAGAACGGCTCATCTCCCAGACCAACTCTTTCCCAGAAGCCTACGCCAAACCAGCAAATGAACAGACCGTAGACAGCGTTGTGCAGGAGGACACTGACGGGAAAGGCCGCAGCGGAAGCTCCTGTCAGTATCAAGAACCTCTTGCGTATGCCTCCGAGTTCTCCCTTCACAGTCAAGAATATCAATGCCACACCCAACAAGAAGAACATGACCCCAGAAACGGCAATGAAGGCAAAACCCATGACCACTTCCCTGAACGGCGGGACGAGAAACACGCTTGCTGTCACGACGAAGGTCCCTGCTAATGCCCAGAAGATGGCCCAACTCTGCCTCGCCTTCACTCTTTCCAACTCAACTTCCACCCGCCTCCGGGATTCCCATCCATCTTGAGGTCTTACTCATGTGGTCACGACACGTATCGCTGTGTTTCTCAAGCAAGAAGCGTTCTTCGGGAATTGCAGGAACGGGCAATGGAAGGACTGCAGACACGACAGGGCAACAGGCAGCAAAGTATAGAGCACCAGATTTCAGGTATTTCACAGACCTATCTCAAGGGCTGGCACGAGTCCCCTATTTCCTTTCTCTTTGCGGTCTGCTTCCGCGCTCAACCTTTTGTCAGGAAATACCTGGACACTCTCTTCATGTAGTCCACATACTCCTGACCGAATCTCTCGACATTCCGCTTCTCTTCATTCAGAACCACGAAGTGACTCAGGCCGACGTACAGGATGAAGTAGACCCAGAGGACTGCGTATAGATTTGATGCCGCATTCCATCCCGCCACCACCACACCAAGGAGGCAGATTATGCCCGCCAGGACATGAGAGTGGCGGCTGACGCCATAGATGCCCCAGTCGACGACGGCCTTCTTCTTCTCGGAATGTTCCCTCATAGCGAAGTAGCCCAGAACAAACACCACTTGCCCAAGGATGATGATGCTAATTCCAATCCAGAAGGCCGGATTGATGCTGAACGGCACAAACCACGTCAGCACCCAGCCAACAATGAGACTCACCCAGAAGGCCATCACCCATGATCTACCGGGGCCGGGGCTGGTCATCCTCTTCGCTCCTATGATGAAGTAGAGAAGCCAGCTGATAAGAAACCACAGTACGTTGAGATAGAAGAGCCTGAAGTACCAAGCTGTTGCCATTTGTTCCCCTCCTTTTCCTGGTTGCATTCCTCCTTCGGGCTCAGGAGAGCACCAATATATCGCCTACCGGCAAGCAAGGTCAACAGGCCTCCGTAGAGTCAAGGATGTATTGACATAGAGGCGGACTGTGCCATATTTTTGCCCTGTGCAACCGCTACGAGCCAGTCTGGCTCGATGACTATCTGGAGGTGACGAAATGGACGAGATAAGTGTTGTTGAGATCGAAGCGTAGGTGGTTGTTGGTATGCGCAAGCGCGGTGAATATGCAGACATAGCGGCAATGATACCGAAAGTCTGTCAATTCGCAGTGCAGAAGGGGGTCCAGATTCAGGGACGGCCGACTTTCGTTTGCCATGAGATGGGGGCCGAAGAAGCCATGAAGGCGGACAAGGAAGGAACTGCGGATGTCGAGGTTGCCGTGCCAGTTTCTGGAAGGGTAGAAGGCAGTGATGAGGTCAGCTGTTATGAGTTAGCCGGTGGGAAAATGGCGAAGACCGTCCACAAAGGACCCTATCAGGACTGTGGACCGATTTATGAGAATCTCTTTGCCTGGCTTGCGGAGAACGGCAAGGAAATAGCGGGACCAACCAGAGAAGTATACCTGAATGACCCTAACGAAGTCCCTCAAGCGGAGATCTTGACTGATATGTACGTACCGATAGAATAAACGGCCGGCAGTCCGGCCAGGTACTCACCCCGCCAAGTCAGGCTGCACGTTTCGTCAATGCCCTCTTCGTGGCAGCACATCTTGATACGCGGATGTGGAGCTGAGGGGATTCGAACCCCTGACCTCCTCCGTGCAAAGGAGGCGCTCTCCCAATTGAGCTACAGCCCCAGAAGCAGGCAGCTATTATACCAGACTATGCGGCGGCGACAACAGGTCCCGTTCACACTCTACCACAGGCATGGATATGTCTGATACGACAATGATCCTCCCCGAAAGTTCCCTTTCGTCCTGGTTGTAGTATAATGGCAGCTTAATGTTGATTGGCAGGGGCTGTTTCTCACAACCACTTGTTCCCTGGAGTACTGTGAAGAGTGTCCTTGACAACCAAGAACCAGCGCAAATCGTGATAGACACCAGTGTGACACGTAGATGCCAAACGTAACTCTTCCCATCGCTTTCGGTCTGGGAGTAGCCTCGTTCGCTTCTCCTTGCGTCGTGCCGTTGGTTCCAGTGTACCTGGCTAACATAGCGGGCGTGTCCGCGCTCAGTCCTGAGCTGTCGAGCCGGAGACATATTGTTTTCAACACCCTCTTTTTTGTTGCTGGTTTTTCCCTGGTTTTCATCGCCCTTGGAACGGTCCTGAACCTGGTCGTGGCCAACATACCCATGGACGTGAAACAGACTATCTCCGGATCATTATTGATCGTATTCGGTTTGTTCCTGTTCGCCGCAACCAGAATCCCTTGGCTCAATTACGAGAAGCGCATGAGCTTCAATCAGGCCAGAGGCTCAGGATACGTGAGGTCCCTATTGGTGGGGGCCATTTTCTCCATCGGCTGGACTCCCTGCATCGGGCCAATAATTGGAGGCGTACTGGCCATGGCTTCATATGGAGGCGATGTCTGGCAGGCAATTCCTCCCCTGACCGCATACTGCGTGGGGCTGGGGCTGCCTTTCATTGTCATAGGATTGCTTCTCGGCACCGAGAAAGCCACTCGCGCCATCAGATGGCTTAGCCGTCATGCCGTGGTTACGTCAGCGGTAAGCGCAGCTCTATTGGTCATCATAGGAGTTCTCATGCTGACAGGTAATCTGGGAGCCATGGGCAATCTGTGAAGGAGAATCGCAACAAATGACCAAGAACAAACCAAGAAGCCACTCCCTAGCAATGAGCTTGCTCGTCGGTTTGTGCGCCCTAAGCGGGAGTAACGTTGGCTGTAGCTCTTCCGGGTCGTCCAGCACAGCCGAGGAATTGGGCCTGATACCGGTGGAGATCGCCGCTCCGGACTTCACGCTCCCCACCTTGCAAGGTCCAGACATAACTCTGTCGGACTTGCACGGAACCTCAGTTGTTCTCAACTTCTGGGCCATCCAGTGTCCTCCCTGCAGGATGGAACTCCCCTACTTTGACTCGGCAGCTAAGGAATACGCCGGTGAAGTAGCAGTCCTCGCTGTTGACATACAGGACAGCCTGGCGAATCTGAAGCAGTTCTTTGGCGACAACACACTGGATTTCATCGTGGTCCTTGACGGGAATGGTAGCGTTGCCTCAAACTATTCTATACGATACACTCCCTCCACCTTCTTCATAGACAGTGAGGGCATCATTCGCTACGTCAAGGTAGGGCCATTTGCCGACGAGAAGGAACTGCAAGAAAGCATACATGCACTACTGAACGAGTGAACCAAGGAGGAGTCACATGACTGTAGGAGTTGTAACCGATAGCACGTCCGACATTCCCGTTGAGGTAGCCCAAGAACTGGGAATCACAGTGGTGCCCCTCTATATCCACTTCGGCAACGAGGTATTTCAGGACGGAGTCGACCTCGACGCTGATGAGTTCTACCGCAGGCTGGAGACGGAGCCCAAGCTTCCCAAGACATCAGCACCCTCTTCAGGAACATTCATAGAAACCTATGAAAGGCTCGCGGCGGAAACCGATGAAATCATATCTCTCCACATCTCCACCAGGCTCAGCGCCACATATAACTCGGCACTCGTAGCCAAGGAAGGCACCAGAGCGGACTGCCACATAGAGGTTGTGGATTCCCTGTCAACGTCCATTGGCCTGGCTCTCCTGGCCATAACCGCTGCCAAGGAGGCTCTGACCGGAGCCAGCCTGGAGCGAATTACAGCTACCGTTAACGAGTCAATCCCCAGGACACACTACTTCGGTATGTTGGATACGCTGCAGTACCTGTACAAAGGGGGGCGAATCGGCAAAGCACAGACCTTCTTGGGCTCAATGCTGAATGTGAAGCCATTGCTGACCCTTCGCGACGGAGAGGCATATCCGGTGGAAAGAGTGCGCGGTCGACCCAGAGCGCTAGACCGGCTATGCGAATTGGTGGAGAGGTACCCCAACATCAAGGAACTGGCCATAGCGGACACCACAACCCCCGAGGATCTGGAAACATTGGCCGTGCGCTTGTCAGCTTTATTCCCACGTGAGCAGACCTATAGATCCAGGTGTGGGTCAACCATGGGAACATATTTAGGCCCAGGCGCGCTGACTGTAGCTCTGATTGAAGAGGCCGTGTAACGCCAGAGACACCGCTCTGCGGGAAGAAACGAACCAGGCTAGTCTGCGACCTTTCGGAAGACGAGCACCGCGTTGGAGCCACCAAAACCAAAGGAGTTGGAGATAGCCGTGTTGATCTCCGCGGTTCTGGCCACATTCGGCACGTAGTCCAAGTCGCATTCAGGGTCCGGCGTCACGTAGTTTATGGTGGGGGGAATCAGGCCGTCCCTCATAGCAAGGATAGTGAAAATGGCTTCCACAGTCCCTGCCGCCGCCAACAAATGGCCAATCATAGACTTATTGGAGCTTATAGGCACTTTCTCACTGCATTCCCCCAGACCGCGCTTTATCGCCTTGGTCTCAGCCCTGTCATTGCTTCTGGTGGAAGTGCCGTGAGCATTGACATAGTCAACTTCACTCGGGAGAACTCCAGCATCCTCTAAGGCTAATTGAATACATCTGCCCTGGTTTTCCCAATCAGGGTCCGTTATGTGATAGCCATCAATGTTGCAGCCATACCCCACCAGTTCAGCATAGATCCTGGCTCCCCGCTTTCTGGCCAACCCGAGTTCCTCCAGAATCACGGTTCCACCACCCTCTCCAATCACGAAACCGTCCCGGTCCTTGTCAAAGGGGCGCGATGCCTTCTCTGGCTCATCATTCCTGCAGGATACAGCCCCCATTCTGCCCAACCCGCCAATGCCCACCGCGAGAATGTAGGCATCGCTCCCTCCAGCAATCATGGCATCTGCCTGCCCATACTGAATATGCCGGAAGGCATCGCCGATGGCATCACTGCCGGTGGCGCAGGCTGTGACCACACACTTGCTCGGCCCTCTGGCGCCAAAAGCCATCGCGATTTCCGCCGCCGCCATATTCGGTATGAATGCCGTGATGAAGAAGGGGGAAATCCTATCAGGTCCCTCATCTCGCAGAGCAAAGAGGGTGTTCTCGTAGGTCTTCATGCCACCAACACACGTGCCCTGCACTATTCCTATTCTACTGGCGTTGCTGTCATTTATAACCATCGTGGCATCATCCAGCGCCATACGGGTAGCGGCCAGGGCATAGTGAATAAACGGGTCCGTCCTTCTGATTTTCTTCTTCTCGAGGAAGTCCTCCGCGTGGAAATCCTTAAGCTCAGCAGCAATCTGCGTCTTGAGGCCAGAGGCGTCGAACTTCGTGATCCTCGCCACTCCGGATTTGCCCTGACACAGCTTACGCCATGATGGTTCAACACCCGTGGCCAGGGGCGTCACAGCGCCAAGGCCCGTAACAACTACTCTTCTCTTTGTCTGCATCATTGAGTCTTCGTCTCAATGTAGTCAACTGCCTCTTGAACGGTCGCCAGTTTGCCTGCATCCTCATCCGGGATCTCAATCTTGAAGGTTTCTTCCACTGCTGTAAGCAACTCAATGATGTCCAGGCTATCGGCACCAAAATCATCAACGAACGATGCCTC
>JADFUZ010000045.1 GCA_015222295.1 Chloroflexota bacterium
AGGAAGGGCATAGTGGTGGTCAATGCTCCCACAGCAAACACGGTTTCCGCTGCCGAGCACGCCATCGCTCTCATGCTTGCTCTGGCACGCAACATACCACAGGCAAACAGTCAACTTAAGTCAGGCAAATGGCAAAGAGGGAAACTGGTCGGGATTGAGCTTCGAAACAAGACGCTGGGGGTTGTCGGCTTGGGTAATGTAGGCTCGGAGGTCGCCAAGCGCGCCCAGGCATTCGAGATGCGAGTTATCGCCTACGATCCTTTTGTGTCTGTTGACTATGCCCTCACCCACAACGTAACCCTGGTCCCCTTGGATAGGCTACTCGAAGAGGCTGACATTATTACCCTTCACGTTCCACTGACGCCTGCCACCACAAGTTTGATCGGAGCCAAAGAGCTGGCCAAAATCAAGCGAACAGCCCTGATTGTCAACTGCGCTCGAGGCGGACTAGTCGAAGAGGGTGCGCTTGTCGAAGCAGTTCAAGCTGGCGAAATAGCTGGCGCTGCCCTCGACGTCTTCAGCACCGAGCCGATGACGGCCAGTCCTTTGTTCGAGAGCGACAGGATAGTTGTCACACCCCACCTTGGTGCTTCCACAATCGAGGCTCAGACCAACGTATCCAAGGACATCGCGGAGCAAATCCTGGCCGTACTCGAAGGACAATCCAGCAAATACGCAGTCAACGCTCCATATGTTTCCTCTGAACTGCTGCCGTTCATACAAGCCGCTTCAACCACTGGTAGCTTTGCCAGCCAGCTAATGGAAGGACAAATAGCTCACATACACATCAAGTACGGTGGCGGAATCGCGAGCTACGACTGCACCCCTTTCAAGGCAGCAGTCATCAGCGGACTATTGCGTGGGACCACCGAAGAGCGGATAAACCTGGTCAATGTCAATTTCATTGCCAGTCAGCGCGGCCTCAAGATCAGCGAAGAGAAAGAGACAACGGCGCAGAACTACTCCGATTTGCTCACTCTCAGGGTCGATACCGACAAAGGAACTACCACGATATCGAGCACGGTCAGAGACAACGAAACCCACGTTGTTCAGGTCAATGATTTCTCGATGGACATGGTGCCCACCGGCAAGTATTTTCTTTTCTGCACTCACCTGGATCGGCCCGGTGTTGTTGGCGCTATCGGGACCATAATTGGCAAAGCCAACGTCAACATCAGCTCAATGTATGTGAGCCGACTTCAGCCCCGAGGAAATGCAATCATGGTCCTGGCTCTCGATGAGCCACTCAGCGAGCAGCAGAGACAGGAAATACTGGCTATCCCCGAAATACACACGGCCAAGACACTAGCGCTCTAGTGCCTCCAGGGAATTCATGACCAATCCAGTGGGGAGTTTCGGCCAGAAATACGTTGATTTGCGTGGCACCCTGTCTCTGGCCTCGGCAATAGCCTTGAGCATCTTCAGCTGCGGAGCACCAAAGAGGAAAGCCAGTGGCTGTCTCCCGTCCTTGATCCGCTCGCAGACCTCGCACATGTCACCACTGTAGACTACGCTATCGCTATCTCTGGCAAGCCCCAGCATGCCACCCAGAACCAGATCGTCAACAACGCTGACGTTGAAGTCTCTATAAACCTGAGACCGGGACTGCGGCATCAGATCCTCCAGGGAAACATCTTGACGCGACCTCATCACTACCAGACAACCCGGCCTCAACCCCAGGATGCCCGCAACGACGTCGTCGGGCATTCCGCTCGTGACGCTGTCACCCAAGCTTCCAGTCAGCGGAACATACTCCAGAACGAAGACATCCTTCAGGCGATTCTCCAAACCAGCCAGAAGCGACGCTTCCACCCCGTACACCAACCTGTGGACAGGGAAAACAAGCACACCAGGGTCAGAGAAATCAACCAACGTCATCATGACGTAGTTGAAGCCTTGCACCTGAGATGCTTCTTCTTCCGCCAAACTAGATGCCGCTCTCTCCATCTCATAAGTCAGGGCAGTCTCGTAGCGATGATGGCCGTCAGCAATATAGACAGATTGACCGGCCATTAGTTCGCTGATTTGAGCCGCCAGCGTGCCCTCAGTTATGACCCACACGACGTCGCGTTCGCTTGACTCGCTCAGCTCGATCACAGGCCTGTCGCGCGACGTTTGGGACAATATCCCAGCAATCTTCCCTTCTACATCCTGATATAGCGCCAGTAAGGGGCTGAAGTTGGCTCGACAAGCTCGCATCAACTCCAGGCGCTCGCTCTTGGCTTTACACAGTGTTTCCTCATGCGGGTATATCCCATCGTACCAGGGCTGCAATCTAACACAAGCTATCAGACCACGCCGCCTTCTTCTTTTCCCCAGGTGAGTGAAGTAATGGTCATGAAGGTAAAAGGCTGCTCTGGGCTCGATCCCGAGAATCCCCTCCCTGAGCCATTGTCGAAATGTCGAAGCTGCCCTACGATACCTGTCACGGCTATGCTGGCCTGCTTCCGTCGCCACCATGGGTGCGGGGCACTCCAGACGAATGGCGTTGTAGACGCTTCTTGCCTCGTATCCGCTTCGCTGCTCTTCGCCCACAACATCGTAGGGAGGACAAATGACACTCGCCAGATCCCTGACTATTTCCTGACTATAACGAATGCCCCGAAACGGCCGGATTTCTGCCATGTCCCTAATCTATTAGAACCTGCACACCTTCGCCAAACACATAACGCTTGCGCCTTCACTCAGCGCACTCAACCGAATTGCGGTGAGCAAAGCCACGAATTTCACAGCCGGAGTTGATATCACCTTTGTTCAGGGAGAGAGGTTGCGACGTGCTCAACCAATGACTCTCCGCAGACAAAAACCATGGCGGCATCATCCTGCCGCCATACCGTGAATCGGCGCCATCCTGTAGGTCTTGTTACTGCAAAACCTGAGAGCCAGTAAGCAATTCCGAAACCGCGTCGCTCACGTCTTTCCCCTCAGCTCTGCCCCTGAGTCCCGGCATGAGTTGAGACATGACCCTACCCTTGTCCTTTATTCCCTTCGCTGAGATCGCATCAATTACTTCGCGCGCTGCAATTACGATCTCCTGCCGACTCATCTGTGGGGGCATATACTCCATGAGGACACTCAATTCGCCCTCTTCCTGAGCTACAAGATCACTCCGGTTCCCCTTCCGGAAAAGGTCAATACTCTCTCGATGTCGCTTGACTTCTCCCCCCAGGACGCCAAGCGCCGCACTCTCATCAAGGGATTCCCGCCGAGCGATCTCAGCGTTCTTCATTTCCGAAAGGACCAACCGCAATACCAAGACTCTCGCTTCATCCCGTTGCTTCACTGCCTCCCTGAGATCACCCCTTATCTTACTCTCCAGAGCCATCTTACCTTACCTGGAAGTCTTCCGTCTTCTTACTGCTGCCTTTCTCTTACGAGCTGCGCTCGGTTTCTCGAAAAATCTGCGGCGACGAACCTCAGCCAGAATCCGGTCCTGTTCCACCTGCTTGGTGAACCTACGCAGCATGCCTTCAAAACTCTCACTTGACCCAAGTCTCACATTTGCCATAAGACGAAACACGGTATTCTAGCGATTGCAGTCACGCATGTCAAGCAGACGGCCCTCCTTAGTACAAGGCGGCCTTTGTGTGCCACTGATCACTATCCCACATGAGCACAGATCACGCAGTCTGCCCTTCGCGAATGCATGACATCCCATCGTCAAAGAGCTCACTGGCACCGAAAGAGCTACGTACGCTTGGCCCCGATGCCACCCCCGAGAACCCCATCCTCCGTGCAATGATCCCATACTGCGTGAACTCACCAGGAGTCACGTACCTGACGACCTCATGGTGCTTCAGAGACGGCCTCAAGTACTGTCCCAGAGTCACCATATCGCATCCTGCTCGCCTCAAGTCCTCCATGACCCCTATTACCTCGCCCTCTGTTTCTCCCAGTCCCAACATCAGTCCTGACTTGGTCAAGAGTCCCCTGTCCAGAGCCTTGGTGCTTCGCAGCAGCTCCAGGGAACGCAGATAGGCTGCCTGGGCGCGCACTGTGGGATACAGACGCGGGACTGTCTCCACATTATGGTTCAAGACACTGGGCCGGGCAGTGACTACCTTCTTCAGCGCCGGCAAGGAGCCCAGGAAATCGGGAACTAACACTTCAACTCGGGTGTCTGAACTATCCTGGCGCAGGATATTTATTGTCTGAGCAAATGCCGATGACCCTCCGTCAGGAAGGTCATCCCGGCAAACGGAAGTAACGACGACGTATTTCAATCCAAGCTCTTTCGCTGCCTGGCAAAGTCGCCTCGGCTCATCCAGGTCAGGAGGCAAAGGCCTTCCTGGCTCCACCAGACAGAAGGAGCAATTCCTGGTACAGATATTTCCCAGGATCATGAATGTAAGCTTTCCTTGCGAATAGCACTCATGGCGATTCGGACACGCAGCAGACTCACACACGGTATGAAGCTTCCACCGCCGAACGACACCCCGGATTCTCCTTACTTCCTCCCCCCGCGGAATTGGCTTCTTCACCCAAGAGGGACTTCTCAGTTCGTGTGGCTGTCCGACCATCTCCCTAGTCAACAACACACTGAAGGTCACACACCGTTCTATCCGGGACGAAACGTCTCACCTTCTTTTCCACTTCATCGAAGCCGCATCTACAGCCAACGTCATGCAGTCCAGAGTAGGGGCTGCTGGTGGCGCATAGCACGTTTCCAACCGCATGAACTCGTCGAGAGTCAATGCTTCGAAGACCGCTGCGGCGAACACATTGATGCGTTGATGTACTTCCTCCTCACCGACAATCTGTGCCGCCAGGATCGTTCCCCGCTGCGGCTCAGCCATGACTTTGACAATAATTGGTTTTCCGCCTGGAAAGTAATGAGGTAGTGTCGAGCCTCTGGACTTGCCCACGACAGGTTCAATTCCCGCCTTCGCTAATTCCCTCATAGTGGGCCCCACGGCAGATATCTCGAGCCCAAACAGCTCTGTCGTCCTGTTGTTCAAGACGCCCCGCGCTAACTTCTCTTTGCCACCGACCGCATTCACTCCGGCAACCCTGCCCTGCTTGACTCCGATACTCCCCAGGCCCACCATGACTGGCTTTCCGGTAACGAAGTCGGGGTACTCTGTGCAGTCGCCAGCCGAGTACACACCTTCAACGGAAGTCATACATCTCTCGTCAACTACTACTCCTCCCGCCGACCCAATCCGACACTTTGCCTTTTCTGCCAGTTCAACGTGCGCCACAGTTCCAGCGGATATGACCACAAGGTCCACCGCATGCTCAGACTCCACTCCAGTATCAAGGTTCTGCAGAACCACATATTCCACCTCCGGCTCACCCCCGATCTCAGACACAGTGCTCCTCGGTATGAAGTTTACGCCGCGCTGCTCCGCGGCCTCCTGCACCACATGAGCCATGTCTTCATCTATCATCCCTGTGAGCACATGGGTTCGCAGTCTGACAAACGTTTCCATCCCTTTCAGAGAGAGAGCTTCCGCCATTTCCATTCCGATCAAGCCAGAACCAACAATCATAGCCCTTCCGCCCTTTTCCGCTTTCTTCAGGATTCTCTTCGCATCATCCATCGTTCGAAGAGTGAACACGCCTTCCCTCAGTCTAGCTCCATCCACGCACGCACCCTTGACCTCCGGAATCCAGGAACGAGCCCCGGTCGCAATGATCAGCGCATCATATTCATAGTCTCTTTCCTTTTCCTTGCCACCTTCCACAGAGATGGACTTTGCGGTCTTCGTCTCAGAATCAACATCAATCACTCTCGTGTCCGATTTCAAGTCGATTCTGAAGCGTTGAAACCAGGACATCGGAAACTCTATCAGATCATCGAAACTCGGAATCAACCCCCCAATCACGTACGGCAACCCGCACTTGGAGTACTCACCATAATGCTCATCACCCAACACTGTTATTTCCGCCTGCCTGTCCGTCTTGCGAGCAAACTGCGCCGCCGTCAAACCTGCAGCCCCACTGCCAATGATCAACAATTTCATCGAAGGACCTCCTTGAAGCCAATGGACAGAGCGCCCCAACACTGAAACACAGCGATGTTTGTGGGTGTCGTGACAGAGTACTTGGCAACTTGCGGGCGGAAAAGCACCCCTAGTCCCTCTTCAGAGAGAGAAACCGCCCCTGATAGTTCCAGTCCCATGTACCATATTTCTCTCTCACCAGCTTCTCGGATAAGGAGAGTTCCTCATCAGTGAGTTCCTGTTGCCTCAGATCTACTCTGAGCAACTGCTCAAATTTCACTCCTACTCTCTCTGCCAAGCGCTTCTCATCCACCTGTTGAAGCAGAGCAATGCTGCCGTGCTGCAACAGGAGTCTCCCGCTCCGTCTCTGAGCACTTCCTCCTATCTTGCCCTCACCCCTTAGCACTATGTCATGGGGGAACCAACTGGAAGAACAAAAACCATCTTTCCAGTTGAGCTCCTCGTCCCGGTACATATCCACTTCGAGGCCCACATCGACCAACGCCTCCTTTATGCTCTCGTGTGCTCTCCTGTATGCCTCCTCCCTGTTCGGAGGATAGCCATCCTGGCCGAGCACACCCGTCATTGAATAGCTCATCTCGTTCTCGTGCAGCACTGCCAGCCCACCAGTGGGTCGTCTTACCAGAGGATAGCCGATTTCCAGGTATTCCGCTATCAACGGAGAATCAGAACTCTGGAAATACCCAATTGACACAGCCGGAGGATTCCAGGTGTAGAGCCTGAGAGTGGGATTTCCATTATTTTCCCTCATCAACCTGAATATGGCTTCATCGACGGCCATATTGAGGGCAGGGCTACAGGCTCCAGAAAGTACCAGCCTCCATTGTGCTGTCATCCTACTTTCGATGCGACCGCAATTCGTTCACGCAGCTGCTTCAGATCTTGCGCTGTTCCTTCTGCGCTGCCTGCTGACGACTCGATTCTGCAGCGCGAGGTCTCTATTCGCCCCTCTCCTGCTCGACAAAGCTCTCATACTGCTCTGCGTCCATGAGGTTATCCAGCTCTCCCTCGCCCGCTGCCAGAATCTTTACCATCCACCCTTCTCCGTAAGGGTCGTTGTTTAGCAACTCAGGCTCATCTTCAAGCCTGTGATTCACTTCCTGTATTTTGCCTGACACCGGCGAATAGACGTCCGACACCGCCTTAACCGACTCCAGAACCCCGAAAGAAGAGCCTCTCTCTACACTGGCACCTTCAGAAGGTAACTCCACATAGACTATGTCTGAGAGTTGCTCAGCCGCGAACGATGTGATGCTCACCGTTACGAATCCCTCGTCAACCCTCGCCCATTCATGAGTATTGGTGTACTTCAGGTCCTTTGGATACATTTCGTCCTCCTTCCAGCTAAATCCTCACAGGCTCCCCGGCCCATGTCCGACAGGAAACCCTGCATTTCCTGGCTGCTATTCTCCCCAACTCATCCGCACACACGGTGCCTCTCCATAGCTACGACTGCCTCTTGTTAACGGGTTTTACAAAAGGCATGTCCACTATCTCGGCCCGCACCTCTTTGTTTCTTATCACGATGTCTACTCTGTTCCCTGTCTCGGCATAAGCCGAATCAAGAAGGGCCATGGCATACACCTTTTTCAGAGAGGGACAGTAATTCCCGGACGTGACATAGCCAATCTTTTCCCCGTCCTTCCTCACCTCCATCTTGCTCCTGGGAATTCCTCCTGTGGGAACGTGGAGACCGGTGAGCTTTCTACGAATCCCGCTCTCGCGTATTTCCAAAAGGGCCTCCCTGCCAATGAACCTCTCCTTGTCGAACTTCACCGTCCAACCCTGACCCGTTTCCAGCGGATTGATAGTCTCATCAATATCATTGCCATAGAGCCAGTAACATAC
>JADFUZ010000046.1 GCA_015222295.1 Chloroflexota bacterium
ATCATGGCAATCATGGCCTTGGTCTTTTCATCGGCCTCAGTTTCATAGCTCTCGGCCACGACGTTCAGGGTGTGGTCCAGGTTGCCCGTCTCCTCGCCCACAGAGGTCATCTGGACCATAAGGGGAAGGAAAAGCTTGTTCTTCGACATTGGACCTGACAAGCCTTCGCCGGCGATCATGGCCTGCTGGACGTCGCTCAGTGCGTTTGTCATGGCCCGGTTACTCGTACCCTGGACGACCATGGTCATTACCTCGGGCAAAGCCAGGCCGCTCTGGTACAACAGCGCCGTGGTGCGACAGGAACGCGAGAGGTCGTTAAGGAGATTGATTCGCCCGACATACGGCAAAGTCAGCATCACCTTGCCCCATCGCACTTTTCCTGCCGGCATCTTGATGTATATCAGGCCGATGACAATGACGATGGCTACGCCACCCACAACCCACAGGCCGTACTTCTGTGACCAGTCGGTGAAGGCAAGAAGCCCCCGCGTCATTGCCGGTAGCTCGATATCAAACGCGGAATACAAGCCGGAGAAGGCCGGCAGGACGAAGCCCACCATCAGGGCGACCACTCCGAAGGTCACCACTAGCAGTATGATGGGATACACCATGGCGTTCTTGACGCTTTTCTGCGTGACATAGCTCCTCTCAATATAGTCGGCTGCCCGCCTCAATACTACTTCGAGGGTTCCCGTTCGCTCTCCCACGGATACCAGCCGGTGGTACAGTGGAGAGAACGCGCGTGGATGTTGAGCCATGGCCTCGGATAGGGGCCTGCCGGCGCGGACATCGGAAATCACCTGGCGGACTATCTTCTTGAAACCGCGGTTGGTCATCTGGGCCTCCAGCAGCTCCAGAGAGGTGACGACATCAGTGCCCGATTCAAGCAGGAGGGCGAGCTGACGGGAGAACATTATCACCTCGGTGAGCTTTATGTTGGAGGACAGGAGGGAAAATTTGCCCGCCTGGAAAAAGGGCGTGATCTCCTTGAGGCTGAGGACGCTGTAGCCGCTGTAGGCAAGCATGTCCGTGGCGGATTCCTCGCCGGTGGCGGAAAGCTTTCCTTTGACGATCCTGTTGTCCTCGCTGCGGGCCACATACTCGTAGTTCATGGTTACTCTATGGAGTAGGCGTTGCGCAATACTTCGGACGGGGTGGTAGCGCCTTCTTTGACCTTGAGCATGCCATCTTTCAACAGTGTGAGCATCCCCTCGGCAATTGCCTGCCGTCGGACCTCGGTCGTGCTGGCGCCCTTCAGTATCTGCATCCTTATCTTGTCGCTTATGGGCAGGACTTCGAAAAGCCCTGTCCTGCCCCGGTAGCCAGTGTGGCCGCACAACTCGCAGCCCTCGCCGTAGGTGAACTGGGTCCGTTTCTGCCCTGTCTCATTGACATAAGCCAGTTGCTCCATCAATGGGGCTTCCCTTTCACCAATGCAATCTGCGCAGACACGACGCACCATCCTTTGAGCCACCACGCCGATCACAGCGGACGACACCAGGAACGGCTCTATGCCCAGGTCGAGCAGGCGGAAGATGACGCCAACGGCGTCGTTGGCGTGGATGGAGGAGAGGACCAGGTGCCCGGTCAGTGCCGACTGGACCGCGATCCTGGCTGTCTCGGCGTCTCGAATCTCTCCCACCAGTATGATGTCGGGGTCGAGGCGCAGGATGGAGCGCAGTCCACTGGCGAACGTGAGCCCGGCCTTGGGATTGACCTGGATCTGATTGATGTTGGGAAAACGGTACTCTACAGGGTCTTCTATAGTGATGATATTCCGGGATCTCTTGTCCATCTTGTTGATTGACGCGTAGAGAGTTGTGGTCTTGCCCGACCCTGTAGGGCCGCTAATCAGGATCATGCCGAAGGCGACCTTGAGCATGTTCTCGTACTTGGCCAGCGCCTCATCGGAAAAGCCCAACCGGGGTAGGTCTATGAGGGCCAGTGATTTGTCCAGGAGGCGCATGACCGTCGTCTCTCCGTTGACCGTAGGGGTGGTGGCTACGCGGATGTCTATAGACCTTCCTTTGCTTTCGGTAGAGAACTGCCCATCCTGGGGACGAAGATGGTCGGCGATGTTCATATCGGACATTATCTTTATTCTCGAGGTGAGCGGCAGGTGTATTCTCGAGGGCAAGGACATGACTTCCTGGAGAGCACCGTCAACACGGAAGCGGATTCTCAGCTTGTCTGGTTGAGGCTCAATGTGAACGTCGGAACTCCTGGCTTTGGCCGCCTCGTCTATGATGAGGCGCAGGGCGCTGGCCACCGGGCTATCTTCAGCGGCTGCAATCAACGCCTGTTCATCCGTTGTCGCCTCGGTGGCTCCGGACATGCGGGATATCTGCTCTTCAATTTGCCCGAAGGCTCCCCTGTAGTTGAAGTCGATGGCCTCCCGCAGCTCTGTCTCGCTGACACTCACAGGCTCTATCCTCATCCGGCTCTGCAATGCCAGAGCTTCCAGAGCGAAAATGTCAGTGGGGTTTGACATAGCTACCTGAAGGGCGTTGCCCACGATGGCCATGGGCATGGCGCCGAATCTTCTGGCCGTGTATTCAGGAATCAGCTCCAGGACCTTGGGGTCGGGTTTGCGCTTGAGCACTCTTGGCCTGGGCCTTGCCTCGGGCTTTCCACTCAGCAACTCCTCAACGGCGCTCTGGAGGTCAGGTTTCACCTTCTCCTCGACGGCTGTCGGTTTCTGTAGCTCACCACGAATCACGACGATCTTCACACGCTGATGTTCCGCGAACTGTCTGGCTTCTTGGGTAACCTTTCCCGAAAGCAAGAGAACCTTATCCTGCACCCCGGCATCATAGGCTTTGGCGTCAAACAACGATATCTGGCTGAGGCTCACTTCCTCGCCGGGTATGTCATCTATGGCCAGCTTGTGAGTTATGAAGCCGTCGTCCCAGGAAGCCAGAGCGTCGAAGACGTATTCTGCTCCTGACCTTCCCTTGATTCTGGCATTGGTCTCGACATTGTAGCCAAGCCGGGCCAGAGACTCCATGATCTGGGGCTGCGTTTCCCAACTGTACGAGTCTCTCTCCGCTGGCAGAGACGGCAGTGGCGAGGCCAGGAACGTCTTCAAGTTTTGCTCCTCGAAGGCTCGTATCCTCTGGTTCTGGCAGAAGCGGGCGGCTACCGGGTCGAGCCTGGGCAGAGCAATGAACACCTTGTCCTTGATGCCGCAGTCGTAGCATTTGTCATCAAAGGCGAAGACCTCACCCAGACCTATTTCCTGCCCATCATCATCGAGGGCGACGTCAGCAGCAAGCGTGTACGCAACGAAGCCGTCATCCCGGTGGGCCAGAAGACCAAAGCTATGCTCGGCACCGGACCTGCCAGACCGGCGTGCAAGGCCGTCACCCTGCTCCAC
>JADFUZ010000047.1 GCA_015222295.1 Chloroflexota bacterium
AGGTAGCCGTTGTAGGGACCGCCATAGCTCAAATCCATACCGAATGACTGTGCTTCCCCTGCGACAATATCGGCTCCCACCTCGCCCGGACCCTTCAGAACACCGAGCGATAGGCTCTCAGCAACCACAGTTACCAGCAACGCCCCGCTGTCATGGACAACCTGGGAGACCTCAGCCAGATTCTCTATGCCGCCAAAGAAATTGGGGCTCTGCACAGTAACTGAAGCCACACCATCATCAACGGCTTCCTTCAACTCGCCAATATCAAGCAGCCCGTCCCTGTGGCCCAGTTCGACAATTTCCAGGCTGTGGGGTGCCACATAAGCCTTGACCGTTTCCCGGTAATAGGGATGAACCGAACTCGAGACAACGATTCTGTTTCTCCGCGTCAGCCTCAGCGACATCAATACGGCTTCTGCAGTGGCCGAGGCCCCATCATACATGGAAGGTACTACTACCTCCATCTTCGTAAGCCTGGCAAGATGTGTCTGAAGCTCAAACATTGACTGCAGGGTGCCCTGGCTGAGCTCAGGCTGGTATGGTGTGTACGCCGTCCAGAACTCCTCCCTTTGCAAGAGAAACCTCTCAGCCTCGGGGACATGATGTCTGTAGGCACCCGCTCCAACAAGAGGCTTCACCGAGCGAGAATCTGCATTCATTTTGGCAATCCCATAAATCATTTCTTCCACTTCAGCTTCTGACATTGCCTCCGGCAACCTCAGTTTCCCTTTCAACCGAACGGCGGCCGGGACGCTCTCAATCAAATCCTCGAACGCGGACACTCCAATCTCCTTGAGCATCTCTTCCTTCTGTGTTTCCGTATTTGGAACGTATCTCATGTTGCACCTCCACTCTTCTCCAGGTTCCGGCATCCCCAGATTGACTTGCCATCCTTCCGCTCTCTACTATCCCTCAACTCGTCTCCTTCCGTACCACCGTTCCTTCCACAGGCTCGTCACCTACAATCCCACCCCTCCCATCCAAGCAAAAGAGGCAGTTCGAACTCCACGAACTACCTCTGTCCTTTCACCTGAGAGATCATCCGCTACCTATTCGCGGACTTGCCCCGTCGGTGACCTTTCACCAAGGTCTCTCCAGAGGTTTGTGCCGATGACAGTCCTTTCGCCTGAGAGTTTCAAGCCCCAGACGCAATGTCCGGTCTCTTTCCCCTTCGGCTCCCTATCAAGGGTCTCTCCTGCCGCGGCAATTGCTCAGTTGCTACATATGATTGGCCAATGGCACCGAATTGTCAACCCCCTGTTGGGTTACCTGCTCAAACTATTTGACACGGACCTGGGGGCCTCTTTGACAGTTCGATACTCAAGCCCTGACTTCACGAACATGCTTCCCATCCACACACCTGGCAGAAGTTGTTTCGAAAGCCCTAGGCCCTCTTCAGGACTCTCCCCGGCCTGGCACCGGTCAGCCTTCCGTTCTCCACCACGACTTTTCCATTCACGATGACGTACTCAATCCCCTTGGGATACTGGTGGGGCTCAGCATACGTCGCCGTATCCGCAATCGTGTCCGGATCGAATACGACTATGTCAGCCCAGAAATCTTCCTTTATGAGACCCCTCTTCTCCAAGCCCAGCTTACCAGCGGGCAACGATGTCATTTTCCTGATGGCATCTTCCAGAGTCAGAACCCTCTCTTCTCTAGCGTACTTGCCCAGGACCCTTGGGAATGTACCATATGCCCTCGGATGTGGCTTGCCGCCTGAACTGGGCGTTGTCACCCACGCATCTGAGATTATCGATGATAGCGGACTCGACATCACTGTCTTCACATCATCCTCATCCATATGAAAGAGAACCATGGTGGAGTTACCCTGTATTTCCAGGAGCCAATCAAAGAACCTCTCGCAGAGGTCGTCCGAGCCGCTTCTCTCCTTCAGAATGCTAGCCAGCGATTTTCCCTCGAACTCTCTTCTCGATGGGCATTCTCCGACAACGATTCCTTCCCATCCGGCACCCTCAATCAGCCTTTCCCCTTCCATCGATCCTTCAGCAATCTGTCTCCTGATTTCGCTTCTTATCTCCCAACTCGCCAGTCGCTCCAGCATCCTGTCCACACCACCCTCCTGAGCCCACACCGGCAGCAGTGCCGTTATTGTTGTGCTTCCTGCGGTGTAGGGGTACACGTCACAGTTTATTTCAACGCCTCTTTGCCTTGCCTGCTCCATCGCCCTCAAGGTGGCATGCACTTTCCCCCAGTTTGCCCTTCCGGCCGCCTTGTGATGGGAAATCTCAACTCCGACACCGTTTGCTTCACCTATTCTTATCGCTTCATCCAGGGATTCCATTAACCTGTCGCCTTCGTTTCTCAAGTGAGTGGCGTATATCGCTCCATATCTGGACAGGACAGCGCCTAGCTCGACAAGCTCCTCCGTGCTGGAGTAGCTCCCCGGCGGATATATGAGGCCAGTAGACATTCCAAAGGCTCCCTCTTCCAGACTCTCCTCAAGAAGCTGCTTCATTGCGCCCATCTCGTCCCCTGAAGCTCTCGCCGAGTCGAACCCTTTCACAGCCAAGCGTATGCTTCCCTGCCCGACCAGTGGGGCAAGGTTTTGAGAAATGCCACCATCCTCCACTTTCTCATAGTACTCTCGAAATGTCTTCCAATCCCATCCGTACTCGAAGTCAGATACCAGGAAGGGTGCAAGGTATCTCTTCAAGAGGCCGAGACTATCAGGACTTACTGGCACCAGAGACAGTCCACAGTTCCCAACGCATGCTGTGGTGACTCCCTGCATAATGTAGCTCTCAGCGTCCCGGTGCGCCAGGATAGTCAGATCATTATGAGTATGCAGGTCAACAAAGCCCGGCGAGGCCACCATTCCTTTGGCATCTATCGTCTTCCTTCCGTCCTCGTCCAGAGCGCCAATCCGTGCAATTCTGCCCTCACGTATTCCGATATCTTCTCTGACCCATGGGCTGCCGGTCCCGTCGACGACTTTCCCACCTCTGATTAGGATATCGAGTTTCTCACTCATTCTCGTCTCCCCCTCTACAGTAGTAACCCAGCAGCCTTCCTGTCCCATTCCTAACAACGCCAAGGCAAGCACGACAAGCGGACGCGCATATTGTCCAGAGACACGTCAGGCAACCTGGCCACTCAGGGTGTTGTCTCCCCTGCTTGCTAGGCCATTCCCATGAGGCGCGGCAGGAACAACGACAGGTCGGGCCAATAGGTCGTGACGAGCACCATCGGCAGACAGCCAACGAACATGAAGATCAGCGCCGGCTTTATCATTTCATCGAACCGGACATTGCCTATCCGTCCCGCGAGATACAGAATCGGGGCACAGGGTGGCGTCACATTGCCCAACCCCAGGTTGGTGCCCATGATAGCGGCGAAGTGGAGCGGATGAATCCCGATATGCTTCATCAGAGGGAACAACAGCGGTGCCGCCAGCAAAGTGCCACTGAAATCGTCCATAAGCATGCCGATAAGAATCAAGAACACGTTCACCATCAGCAGCACTGCATACTTGTTCTCGGAGATGCCCAGCATCATGCCGATAAGGCGCTGCGGCACGTTCTCCATGGTATAGATGCGACCCAGCATCATCACGAAGAAGAGCATGAGTATGACTACTCCGGTGGTGGTAGCTGTAGAAAACAGGGTCCGCCCCAGATCCCTTACAGTCATGCGACGGTATATGAGAAAGCCCACCGGAATGGTGTACAGCACCGCCACCGTCGCCGACTCAGTGGGTGTCGTGTAGCCACCGTATATGCCCCCCAGAATCATGACTGGTGCCACAATGGCAAAGAGCCCGCGGTAAGTCGCACGGCCCAACTCCCCCACCTGCTTTTTCAGACTCCCCGGGGGTGGCACCTTGATCGTGGGTATCCTGCGGCACATCATGTAATTGAGAAAAGAGTAGATTACCACCAGCAGGATCCCCGGCCCTATCGTCGCCAGGAAGCAAGCCGCTATCGACGTTCGCGTCACCCAGCCAAAAAGGATCATAGGAACGCTGGGCGGGATAAGTTGACCCAGTACTGAAGCGCAAGCCACCAGCGCCGTGCTGTGCCCTCGGGGAAACCCTTCCTCCTCCATACGGGGAATCATGATAGCGCCGATGGCGGCCACTGCCGCCGAGCAAGTCCCGGCCACAGCCCCAAAAATAGCGCAAGCCACCACCGTGACTCCCCCCAATCCTCCTTTGATCCTGCCTACCAGGGCCGACGCGATGTTGACCAGCCGCTCGGCGATCCCCGAGGAGCTCATGAGCCCACCAGCCATGATGAAGAAGGGGACAGCCAGAAGAGGCAGCGAATTCAGGCCGTAGAACGAAATGGGCAACAGAAACTCGAAACTGTAACCGTGCACGGCTATCATAAACAGGACGGCAGCCATGAAGCAGAAAGGAACCGGCACTCCAATGATGAGAAGCCCTATCAGGATTACCAGATCGGCAAATACGTCCAACTGCGGCTACTCCTCCACACCCGTCGCCAACAACGGAGCCAGTCCCAGGTACAAGCGTATATTGTCCACCAGCTCAACGAGGAAGTAGAACGACATAAACACGGCACCGACAAAAATGCTGCTCTGCGCATAGACCATGGGCATCAGCAAGACCGGCGACCGGCCCCGCATCTCAATGCCCCAGACGAAGAAATGATACCCCCAATAGGTCATCACCAGAGCCAGAACAAACACAACGACGCTGGCTATCACCTTGACCCGGGCATAAGCTTTCGCGCTCTTAAACATGTGGGCCGCCAGGTCCGCCTTGATGTGGGTGCGCTCGTAAGAGCCGTACACCGC